>NZ_JBGTFY010000419.1:0-44038 GCF_041747015.1 Nostoc sp. | reverse complement strand
GCGAATCAGCAAGTCGATTTGGTCACGGTGTAGGTCACTTTCCAAGGGTGGTTCGTCACTATATATATCGCCAGGAGGAAAAATAACTTCGTCCTCTGAAATATCATCAGAGATAAATTCTATAGTAGCAAGTTCAGACATCAGCGATCGCTCCGCGATTTACGTTTATTTTACTGAAAATTTGGTAACTTGCAGATAGCTTTTAAAACTTGTAATAACTCTATTGCATCTGGAGATTCATTCAGACTTAATAATGACATTAACTGATAAGTTGGCTGCTCGTCACGTCTTAAATAAACAAATTGATAACGCAGTCCATTAGTTGCGAGTCCCCAAACAGATGGTTGTTGATCTAAACTTTTAAAAGCATAAGTAAGTAATTGAGGTACACCTTCACTAACTTCGACCGCACTATTTTTCGTTTCAATCACTACAACCCAAAATGGCGGCGCAATATTACTTTGGGGATTGTTGATTGCTAAAATATCCATCCGTCCGGTAATTCTTCTGTCTTCATCTTCGATAGCGATCGCAATGCTATCTTCCATTGTCAACCGAATCGGCACATCGTAAAACCCTGCTAACCGCATTAATGGTGCGATCGTTAAGAATTTAACTAAACCTTCAGAAATTTTACCAAGCCTGAGATAACGATGGAAGTCGTTTCTAATTCGCAATAAATCCTGCTGTTCAAACTCTGTCAACGGTTCTAAATTTAAGAAGTCTGTGAATGAACCAGTTGAAAGCTCTTCTAGTTTGAGAAAGCGATGAACATCGTTGAGAGATAAGCTGCTAGCTTCGACGGTGAGTGTCATAGTTTCAGGCGTTTAACATTTTGCAACATTTTTACATTCGCGCATCTTAACGAAACTCTAGACACTTTCGCACAAATATTCGTTAAGAATATAGTTTATTGTGGCTTTCATACTTCCCGTATTATTTTTGTAATAATACAAATTGTCTTAATTAATTATGTCTCAACCCACCATAGAATCAATCTTACAAGAGAACCGCCTCTTTCATCCTGCCTCTGAGTTCTCCCAAAACGCCCACATCAAAAGCTTGCAAGACTATCAGCGTCTCTACGCTCAAGCTAAAGCCGATCCGCAGCAATTTTGGGCAGACTTGGCTGGAACAGAATTAGAATGGTTCCAAAAATGGGATACAATATTAGACTGGCAACCACCTTTTGCTAAGTGGTTTGTTGGCGGTAAGATTAATATTTCTTACAACTGCCTTGACAGACATCTCACTACTTGGCGCAAAAATAAAGCAGCATTGATTTGGGAAGGAGAACCAGGTGATTCGCGCACCCTCACATACTCCCAACTGCACCGGGAAGTTTGCCAGTTTGCCAATGTGTTGAAGCAACTAGGTGTACAAAAAGGCGATCGCGTTGGTATTTATATGCCGATGATTCCCGAAGCGGCGATCGCCATGTTAGCCTGTGCGAGAATTGGCGCACCTCACAGTGTAGTATTTGGTGGTTTTAGTGCCGAAGCTTTGCGCGATCGCTTAATTGATGTTCAAGCAAAGTTGGTAATCACGGCTGATGGTGGTTGGCGCAAAGATGCGATCGTTCCTCTCAAAGAACAGGTAGACAAAGCCTTAGCTGATGGTACTGTTCCCAGTGTCGAAAATGTCCTGGTTGTCAAGCGCACCGGACAGGAGACTTCTATGCAGTTAGGAGGACGCGATCATTGGTGGCATGATTTGCAAAAAGGAGTATCAGCCGATTGTCCCGCCGAACCGATGGATAGTGAAGATATGCTTTTTGTCCTCTATACTTCTGGCAGCACCGGCAAACCGAAGGGTATAGTGCATACAACTGCTGGTTATAATTTGTATACCCATATCACCACTAAGTGGATATTCGACCTCCAAGATACAGATGTATATTGGTGTACCGCAGATGTCGGTTGGATTACGGGACACAGTTACATTGTCTACGGTCCCCTTTCCAACGGTGCAACAGCGATCATGTATGAAGGTGCGCCCCGTACTTCTAATCCTGGCTGTTTCTGGGATGTAATTGAAAAATACGGTGTTAATATTTTTTATACTGCACCTACGGCAATTCGGGCATTTATTAAGATGGGTGAACAACATCCGAATGCACGAAACTTGTCTTCATTGCGTTTGTTGGGAACCGTCGGCGAACCGATTAACCCAGAAGCTTGGATGTGGTATCAGAAAGTAATTGGTGGAGATCGCTGTCCAATTGTTGATACTTGGTGGCAAACAGAGACAGGCGGTATCATGATTACACCGCTACCAGGAGCAATTCCGACAAAACCCGGTTCCGCAACTCTTCCCTTCCCTGGAATTATTGCAGATGTCGTGGATTTAGAAGGAAACACCGTACCCAATAACGAAGGCGGTTATCTAGCGGTACGCCATCCGTGGCCAGGAATGATGCGGACAGTCTACGGCGATCCAGAACGCTTCCGTCACACCTACTGGGAACACATCCCCCCCAAAGATGGTAACTATACTTACTTTGCTGGTGATGGTGCAAGACAAGATGAAGATGGTTACTTTTGGGTAATGGGTCGTGTGGATGACGTGCTGAATGTATCAGGGCATCGACTCGGTACAATGGAAGTAGAATCAGCCTTAGTTTCTCATCCAGCGGTTGCAGAGGCGGCGGTAGTGGGTAAACCGGATGAACTTAAGGGTGAAGAAGTAGTTGCTTTTGTGACTCTAGAAGGCACTTATCAGGCAAGTGAAGAACTGAGTAAAGAACTCAAGCAGCACGTTGTCAAAGAGATAGGTGCGATCGCGCGTCCGGGCGAAATTCGCTTTACAGACGCTTTACCTAAAACGCGATCGGGTAAAATTATGCGGCGCTTATTGCGGAATCTAGCTGCCGATCAAGAGATATCTGGGGATACTTCGACCTTAGAAGATAGAAGCGTATTAGATAAGTTACGGGAAGGCGCGTAAATAAAAGAAGATAATGTAGGGGTACAACAATGTTGTTCCCTGATCATGATGCGTTACACGCTAACGCATCCTCAATTTATCATAAAGATGAGAAAACTATTGAGACATTCAGGGCAATGAAACTGAAGAGCAAACCCAAATCAGCATTTGTTCAAGCTTTTAGCTGCGTGACGCTGAGTATTATCACTGCAATTGGTCTATCACCATCAGTATTCGCGTTTTCAGCAAAAGTTTCTGTGCATTCGCCAGAACAGTATGCACAGAGACAGGCACAAAAACTAGCACAGTTTTCAGATACACAGTCAGGGCCATCAGAGCGATCGCAGCTTTTGCAACAAGCCAACGATTTATTTAACCAGGGAAACTTAACAAGTGCAGAGGAAAATTTACGCAAATTCATTAAACAATTCCCACAAGACGCATTCGGACATTTTCAACTAGGAAACGTGCTTTTTCGGCAAAAGAAATCAGAAGAAGCAATTAGCGCCTACCGAGAAGCCATTCGCCTGCAATCCAAATATGCTCTAGCTTACAATGCGATCGGTATGGTTTATGCTAGCCAAAGTCGCTGGCAAGATGCCATTACAGAATATCAAAAAGCTCTCGAAATTAATCCCAATTATGGCGAAGCGCTGACTAATTTTGCCCTAGCAATGTGGCAAACAAATAAACGAGATGAAGCGCTATCTTCTTTAGAGAAAGCTTTAGATATCTTTAAAAAACAAAATAGAAATGAAAAAGTTAACCAAGTCGAACGAATCTTGCGAGAGATAAAAACTTCAGATGATCCTAGTGTTTCATGAAAATCATCTTATTCAGCTGATAAAAGTTAACAAGATTTGCTTTCAGGATGCTTTCTGAAAAATGCGATCGGGTATGATGATTATGCGGCAATTGTCGCATAATCTTGGCTCATGGATAAAAAATAAGTTTGAAACTGATGACGAGAAACCAGGAGAACAGTGTATGCAAGTAAGACAAGAAATTTTTGATACCTATTGGCGATTTACTGCTATGCGCCAGGAAGTATTTTTCAACAAAATTAACAACTTACCACCACCCTGGACAAGTGACCCGATTATTAATACTTATAAATTTTGTAATGCATATCGAGCAAGCGATCGCGTTTCACAATATCTGATAAAAAACGTAATTTACGATGATAAGAGGAGCAAGAATGAAGAAGAAGTAATTTTAAGGGTTCTATTATTTAAAATTTTTAATAAAATCGAAACATGGGAATATTTAGAAAACAAAATAGGAGACTATATTGCACTGTCTAATTTCGATTCAAATGCATATTCAGACATATTACAAGAGGCTATGAATCTTGGATATGTCATTTATACCAGTGCGTATATGTCTTGTGCAAGCAAAGAGTTTGGTTATGATAAAAAACACCAGAATCATCTGGCATTAATTGATAAAATGGTTGTCCAATGTAGGGTAGTCAATAGCATAGTAAAAGCCAAAAATTTTGAAGGCGTTTTTCAGATTATTCAAGAATATCCTTTGCTAGGTAAGTTTATGGCTTACCAATTAGCCACAGATATAAACTATAGTGAAATTATCAACTTTGACGAAAACAGTTTTACTATAGCAGGACCAGGAGCCGAACGTGGTATCAGCAAGTGTTTTCTTAATACAGATGGGAAAACATATACTGATATCATTCATTGGATGACTGAAAATCAAGAGAAAGAGTTTCAGCGTTTGGGGTTAAATTTTCAATCACTCTGGGGTCGTCCGCTACAGGCTATAGACTGTCAAAATCTTTTTTGTGAAACTGATAAATACTGCCGAGCAGCATTTCCAGAATTGAAAAGTAATCGCAAAAAGATCAAGTCTAAATTTACATTAACGCCTCAACCAATTGATTATTTTTATCCACCTAAATGGCAAATTAACGAGAAAGTCCAAGAAACTTTAGGGCAGAGATTAACACAACTAGTGCCTGCTAATTTGAAACAACTGAATAATGATCAGCAATTGTCTTTAGAATTAGATTCGACGTTAAAAGCAACCTCTCTAATTACAGACAATGTATCAAAATTACACAAAATATATGAGCAAGAGTCTCAATTTCAGCAACAAAGTAATAACAGTAAAAAATCAAAAACTTTACAAAATACACAGATAGAAAAATCTCAACAGTTGTGCTTATTTGAATGAAAGTGGGTATCATAAATCAGCAGTAGTTCAAAGTCAAGCACGTTGATATGGAAAAATATGCCGACATCGATATCACTAAAAAGTATCGCTACTTACTAGGACGTAGATGGGATGTAAATTTGCCGCAAATTACTTTTGTGATGCTTAACCCAAGTACCGCAGATGCTAACAAAGATGATAGGACACTCACTAGATGTATTAACTTTGCTAAATCTTGGGATTATGGTTCTCTTGAGGTGGTTAATCTATTTGCTTATCGTGCTACACAACGTCCTGATCTTTACCAAGCACCTGATCCTGTGGGTTCAAAAAATAACTGCTATATTCAATTAGCAACAAAACGCGCTGACTTAATTATTGTGGCATGGGGTGGGGGTAAGTATCCCAAAATGCAGAACCGGGATAAAGAAGTGCTAAGTCTAATTTATGACAAATCTCTCTACTCTCTAGGTCGTCTTACAAAAGATGGACATCCACGCCATCCTGTACGTCTTGCAGCTAGTACAGAAAGAATTATTTTTCCCATTAATTCCTTGTAAGCATAGCTAAATTTCCTAATACCAATAATTTTTATTTATCACTAGATTTGTATTTAATCCCTATAAAAATCGCCCTAATCAAAAACTGTGAAATTGGAGATATCTATTATGAATTTTTCTGAGTATCAAACACAAGCACTTAATACAAACCAGATTCCTGCTGTGGAAGGTACTGAACTGATAATACCTCTTCTCGGCTTAGTAGGTGAAGTTGGCTCATTGATGACTGAATATAAAAAACATTTACGCGATGGTGATGCACACAAACTATTCAAAGAAGGCATCGCAGAAGAATTGGGAGATATGCTTTGGTATATTTCCAACTTGGCAAGCAAGTTTAACCTTAATTTGGAAGAAATTGCGGAAGATAATCTGAGAAAGTGCCGTGACCGTTGGGGATGGAGAGATTCAGCACAGATAGATGATAAAGCTACAACCTACATATTCGACAATGGCTTTCCCGAAAATGAAAGTTTACCACGACAGTTTAAAGTAGAAATTACGGAGGTAAGCAAAGATAACTTAATCAAAATGAAGGCATTCATCAATAAACAACAAATTGGAAATGACCTCACCGATAATTCCTATACAAGCGATGGCTACCGCTTTCATGATGTTTTCCATTTTTCCTACGCCGCAGTTTTAGGCTGGTCGGTGGTCACTCGTAGTATTCTTAAATGTAAGCGTAAAAGCAATCTCCGCATTGACGAGGTTGAAGACGGAGGTCGTGCAATAGCTATTGAGGAAGGTATATCAGCACTCGTATTTAGCTATGCCAAAAATTACGGTTTCTTAGAATGAGTTTTTGGTCATCACAAACTTTGAGTTCTCGTCTTCCTAGTTTAATTAAACCGTTTAATGACGATCAAATTCAGTCTGCATCATATGAATTGTGTTTAGGGGAAGAAGTTTATATTTCAGCCCTTCCTGATACACCTCCGAAAGAACGGAAAAAAATTATTCTTAGCGATAAAGAAACAGTTCCTATACCTCCAGGACAGTTTGCATTTCTGATAACTTCTGAAAGAGTCAACGTTCCTGATAATGCACTTGCGTTTATTTCAATTAAATTTAAATTTAAGTCAAAAGGGCTGATTAATGTTTCAGGTCTTCATGTCGATCCTGGCTATAGTGGCAAACTAATTTTTGCTGTTTATAATGCTGGGCCTCTTCACCTTCATATAGCAAGGGGTGAGAGAGTTTTTTCTATATGGTATGCAGACTTAGATAAAGATGATGAAAAGCCACGACAGAAGATAGGTTATGATTTAATACCCACTGATTTAATGAATAGTCCTGATTCAGTTGCTTCTCTTCCTTCTTTGGTAAAACGTTTGGATGATCTAGAGAAAAAAGTAGAGAATTATTCTATTAAACAGACTTTAGTCTTGACGATTGCTATTGGAGTTCTACTTGCTTTTGCAAAGCCAATAGTAGATGTATTTATACAGCCATTACTCAATATGATTAAATCTTCTCTCACCATTTATTAATTTTCAATTGGTGAAATTAATCCAAGCTGTCGCTACATACTTACACGAAATAAATGCAAAATTTCTAAATATCAAGTCCTCTAGAGTAACAAAGCTTGTTAGATTTATTAGGATAATAAATGAAATACAAATATAATCTTGGTTGTGCTTATGACTTCCGTATCGGCATTAACTTTACCCGATCACACCCAGTTACCAGACTCAGATGGTACTTTTGTGAAAAACTGGCAAGAGCATCCGCAAAGTATTTTAATTACAGATTCAATTAAACCTGTTTTGGAAAAACTTCATCCTGACGGTAAATATTGTATTGGACAAGATTCTGGTATCTACTGGCGATTGACAGATCCTCCTGAGAAAGGGGCTGAAGCACCAGACTGGTTTTATGTACCCAATGTACCACCAACCCTTAACGGTAAAATGCGGCGTTCTTATGTGCTGTGGAAGGAGTATGTCGCGCCCTTGATTGTAATTGAATTTGTCTCTGGAGATGGTTCAGAAGAACGAGATAACACCCCGCCATCTCAAGGGGAAGGTGGAAATATTGGTAAATTTTGGGTTTATGAGCAGGCAATTCGAGTCCCTTATTATGGAATTTATGAAGTAGTAAAAGCGCAGGTTGAAGTGTATCACCTAGTCGATAATACTTATCAACTAATGAAACCCAATGAACGAGGACATTACCCAATTATTCCTATGGGGGTGGAATTGGGAATCTGGCAGGGATTTTATCTGAATGCTGATTTACCTTGGTTGCGCTGGTGGGATGCCCAAGGAAATTTACTGCTAATGGGTGAGGAACGGGCTGTGATTGAGCGACAGAAGCGCCTCTTGATTACAGAGAAGTTACGATCGCTCTCTGCTGAACAACTCAACGCTTTGGGAATTGACCCAGAAATGTTGGATTAGGAAATATTATCGTCTACTAATAATACATCTTCATATATTTCTGCGATCGCACAACGAAAATCAACGCTAGCTAAATGCACTTCTTCCCCTTTTTCATAAAGGTAAAGTACCCACTGTCCTTCCTCATTGCGACGGAAGCATTCTACACTCATTTGTTGTGGTGAAATTAGCACATATTCTTGTAGTGATTCTAGGTGTCGGTAGCTGGCAAATTTCTTACCTCTGTCAAAGCCTTCTGTTGACTCAGAAAGCACTTCGATAATTAAGGAAGGATAGCACTTAAAATATTCAAATTCTCTATCTCGTGTATCACAAGTCACCATCATATCGGGATAAAAATAGCGATTTATGACATCAATTTGTGCTTTCATGTCTAACATATAGACACGGCAATCACTACCCCGGAGATGGTTTCGCAGCAGTATAAACAAGTTTCCTACTACAGTGACATGAGCATCACTTGCCCCTGCCATTGCGTAGACTTGCCCATCAATATACTCGTGTTTGATTTGACTTACTTTCTCTCCTTCTAAATATTCTTCTGGGGAAATATAATACTCACTTTTGCTAATAACCATCTTAGTGCCTTAGTAGTTTTATAAAACATTTTAACCCATGCAACAAATCATCCTAACGCCCAAGATTATTATCTCGCTTGGTAGATGATTTAATAAAAAAAATTATTTATTTAAAATACGTAAAGTTTAATTATGAGCTTTTATTTACCACTATTCGGGGATTGTAGGATGAGCTTAGGAAAAGTTAGCGATCGCTGAAAGTTATTAGATGTAGAAACCATTTAGTAAAATACTTAGCGTGCGTAATCTTCTAACTAAATTAATCTGTTTTGGCAATAGCTGCTTTCCATTTCTGTTAATAATCCACCACCCAAACTTTGCAGATTTGAAAACTCCACGTGTCAGCCTTCACTTAGCAATTTTAGGTTGGTTGACTACTAGGGAAGGATTTGAATTAACTGGTACTCTTTTACTGTACCGAGAATACGGTGAGTCCGAGATAGTTTAGGGGATTGATCTGTATAAATCCAAGCATAGCTGAAAGTGGGTACTTGGGAAATAGAGACTACCTGTTGGGCGTGAATAGAAAGATAGAAATCAAGCAGTACTTGGGTTTTCTGGTCTATCTGCACATAGTAGATAGGATGAGATTGGAGAAAAGGGGCGATCGCACTTTGTTGTAAAAAAACTCTCAAAACAGGGTTATAGTCACTTAACAGCCCTATGCTACCCATCGTTGCTAAACCTAGCCAACAGGGAATTAACCAACCTGCAATCCAGTAACGAGTTGTGAGAAACTTTTTGCCAAAGTGGTAACGACCAATCCATACTACAGGCAAAATTAACCAACCCAACCCTATAGCCAAGCCAATAATTGCATACTTGCGGATGTCAGAATCATCCCAACTAAGAACGACAATACTCACTATTACAAGTACAATACCTAACCCACCAAAGCCATAACTTAAGTTTCGGGGAAGATTATTCTTTGCAAAAATATTTAATACATTTCTTTTACCTTTTTGAAGAACAAATTGTGAAGTAATTCCTATTTGATAAATATTACATAGCCAGTTTAAACCCACAGAAGCAAACAAAGCTATGAACGGATAAAGACAAAGACTATAGTGAGGGAAACGAGTCGTGAAAAAACTAAGTTCAAAAAATAGAACGAGTGGAAAACCAACTAATATTAATTGGTAACGAATAAGGGGGCGATGGAGAGTTACAAACAAACCTAAAATCCCGAAGAAAGCCCAAGGAAACGCTTTTAAAGGAATATTCCATACATAAAAAAACGCTCCATTTTGATAATGATCCTTAGAACTTAGATCGACAACGAACTTCAACAACTCCTCAAAACTCTGATTTCCGTAGTGCAGCCAGCTAAACCACAGCCAAAGGAAGGTAGGCATTAAGCCTACGAAAAAGCCTAAATACAAAATTGGGTTAGTAAGATGACGATGACGGCGATGCTCCCAAATCAAATAAGGCAATAAAGCAATGATTGGCAAAAAAATCATAAAGCTTCTGACTAAGAAACCTAAACCTAAACTTAAACCAGAAATAAAACTCCAAAAGTAGTAATATTTAGGATGTAATTCAGTTTTGATTAAAGCCAAAATAGCTAAAAGTACCAAGAAAACCATAGGCACATCAGGTGTACTTAAGCGACAATATTGCAACCAGAGAAATTCCACACTTAAAATTGCAGCAGCTAGCCTTGCTAATTTTTTACCCAGCAGAATTTTGCCGATTTCATACACAAGCAATAGGCTCAAAATGCCAGCAATCATGCTAGGAAGACGCGCACTAGTATCATTCATCCCAAAAAGTTTGTAGAAACTGGCAATTAACCAATATGGGCCAGGAGTCTTATGATGTGCTCTTTCCCAAGGAGTTATCCAGTTACCCGAATCAAACATCAGGCGTGCCCGCGAAGCATAAAGTGCTTCATCATGTGCCATTAGGCTATTGTGTCCAGAAGTAAATAGTAGTAAGGGTAGTATCCAAACTAATAAACTAAAATATGGTAATGATGCTACTAGGAGGATTTGACGCCAAATATGCTGTAACAAGTGTAATTTATAGAACATTAATATTAATAAGAATTGAATGCTGCTATATTGACTCGTTTATCTGTCTTGGTGTTATTAAAATATGTTATGTAGTGCTTGTTTAAAAATACCTAAAATTGCGGCAATTTTCCGAAAAAGTTTTCCAAAACGAGATTTATGCAGCTAAAACCGAATCAACGCCTGAAATTAGACGACACAGACGATAAGCTGTTCTATGCTTACCCCCGCTTTGTCACCCATGTCGATGAAGGATTTATTCAACAGCTAACAAATTTATATGGCGATCGCCTCAAACCCAACACGCGCATCCTTGATATGATGAGCAGCTGGGTGTCTCATCTGCCAGAAGAGATGCAGTTTTCCCATGTGGAAGGACACGGACTCAATGCTGAGGAACTTGCACGTAATCCCCACTTAAATCATTACTTTGTGCAAAATCTTAACGAAAATCCCCAGCTACCCTTGCCAGATCAAGATTTTGATGCTGTTCTCAACTGCGTATCTGTGCAGTATGTGCAATATCCAGAGGCAGTATTTTCTGAAATTCACCGCATTCTTAAACCTGGTGGTGTAGCAATCATCAGCTTTTCTAACCGGATGTTTTTTGAAAAGGCGATTCAGGCTTGGCGGGAGGGTTCAGAAGCAGAACGAGTGGAATTAGTCAAAAGCTACTTCAACTCAGTACCAGGATTTACCACTCCAGAAGTCATAGCTAATAAATCAACGTTACCGAACTTCTTGCAGTGGTTGGGTGCAGCTGGAGGAGATCCGTTCTATGCTGTTATCGCTTATCGAAATTAAGTAAAATACTCAGTAGTCAGTAGTTTAAAGCTACTGACCATTAATAAATTCAGACAAATATCTAAAGAACAGAAAAATAAGTATCAAAAAGTAAATTTTCAGGTTAAAACCGATAGCAACGTACATAATTGCCTCAAAGGTCAAGTATAAGGAGAAGCCAAGAATGATTTTACACCGTGAGCGTAGAGTTTTAGCTGCTTTGTTGCTATCAGTATTATTACTAACAACAGCCTGTACTCCGCAAGCACCCGGACGTTTCGACCAGGCGCAAAAAGAAAGCACTCAACAAAAAAGCGGTCAAGCGGTTGTTAAGAAAGCAACTCAAGGTAGTGAATTTAACAAATTCTTCCCAGGTGCTAGTGGTGGCTACCAGCGTGTTTATACCCAAGAGAAAAAAGGTTTTGCTGAAGCGAAGTTGAAAAAAGATGGTAAAGATGTAGCGATGCTATCCATTTCGGATACCACCAGCACACCAGGAACAGCCGCAAAATTCTCGAATAGTACCAAAAAAATTGGCGGTTATCCGGCAGTAGAACAAGGTAAGACGCAAAGTGCAATTTTGGTAGGTAAGTACCAAGTAAAAGTACTATCCCGTGATCCGTCATTTACAGCTAGCGATCGCGCAGATTGGTTAAAGAAATTTAATCTTAATGCTCTGGCCAAACTAAAATAAGCCGCATTTTGGAAATAAAGATAAGAAACTCTGAATCAGGAGATTTTTGTGAGCAAATCTATTTTTGAGTTGGTTGATCAATTAGCAACTAGCGGCTTGACCATTTCTATGTTAAATTCCCTAGATTTTGTTGCTCCTGGCCAGTGGCAAAATACCGTCGGCTTTGTCAACACCATTAAGACCGTCACTGGTGAAACCGACGAAGATTTAATTCAGCAAATTGGCGAACGAGCGATTTATCTATTCAACGACAAATCCCAAGGATACCAAACAGCCTTGTGGCTGTATCAAACCGTTGATGGTACAGACAAAGCTCTTAGTGCAGCCGCTTTAGCTAACAAAGTTGGTGAGAAAACTCCTTTGTTGGGTTTTTTAAACTCTATCACTCCCAAACCTGACAAAGCCCAAACCATCGATCTAACATTGAAATTAGTCGCTGAGTTGGTAGCCTTCTGCCAAATTAACGGCATTCCTGGAGACAGTATTAGTGATTTTGTCGCCTCTTTAGGTGAGTATAGTGGTGAATCGCTGATCCGTATGGTGGCATTAGTTTGTGTTGATGGTTTAATACCCTTAGGCCCAGACTTTATCAGCAAAGCAATATCCGGGCTTAATCAGACAAATCCACAGGAGTTAGAAAAAAACTCGACTTTCCAAAACATCAAAGATGTGATTCCAGGAAACAATTCCGCTGGTAAACTCAACTTTATCGGCGAAAGCTTTGACTCAGTTAAAGGTAGGATGAGTGGTCTAGTCGCTGCAAATAATTTAACGCCACAAAAAGTTGCCCACAACTTGCAAAATTTTGTCGATATTACAGATGACAAGTTAGACTACTTGGCGGCGTTCCTGGATGTAGCGACCAATTATTATGAACACACGGGTACGCAAACTTTGGCACGTCGCTTGATTGAACGGGCGGTGGCTGAGATTTAAATTGATAGGTAATTAGAAATAGCTTTTATCTGATTACTGATTACAAGGATGCTAGCCTGAAATACCCAAAGTCAGCCCTCAAAACCAAAAGAGTTTTGAGGGCTGAACGTCTTTTAAGCCGGAGGACGGCAACTGTTAACAGTGTAACAATCAATACTATTTTGTTTTAAGTGGAAAATTGCTTGCAGAATAAGTTTTACAGAAACTTTATCATCACACATATTAAGTAGAAACAGATATTGGGAAGCATAATATATAACCTGATCAGGGTTGGGTTCCATAGGAGCTGATTCTACTGGATTGTCAATCAAAAATGCTCTTTTGCCAGGATAACTCGGAACTAACTTGTCAACTATCGAACAGAATTTATGAAGCTCAATCACAAACTCTACCTATACTCGTTCCTAGCTCATTTCGGATGGCTCAAGAAAAGTTATACCGCTAAAATCATGTTGGTAGCATTTTTGGGCACTCATGTACCACTTCTGACCTTACTCTTCAGTTTCATCATCTCAAACTCCTATTCCTTGGAGATGGCGGCGCGAGTTATGAGCGTTGCTCTGTTGGCTACGTTAGCGGGTACGGCTGCCACCCTCTACGCGCTACATCATCTCCTCAAACCGGTTATTTTGACATCTACTGCATTGCAAAATTATCTGAATACTAAAACCCTACCGGAACTGCCCACAGAATTTGCTGATGAAGCGGGTACATTGATGACGGATACTTCACAGACTCTTCACAAGTTAGATGAGTTAATTCACTACATCACCAATTATGACGACCTAACTGGATTACCTAATCGTGATTTATTCCGCGATCGCCTCCATCAGACTCTATCGCAACCTGAAAACAACCATCGCCTTGTAGCTATCTTTTTGCTTGGTATTGATGATTTCATTGTTATGAGTCATGGATTGGAGCATCAGACAAAAAATTTGTTGTTAAGAGCAGTTGCTCAGAGGTTATCAACGTGCATGGCACAAACAGATATTCTTGCCCATTTGAGTGGAGATGAATTTGTCCTTGCCCGCATGGACATTCTTTCTTTTGAAAGTTTGATTCAGCTATCTCAGTTGCTATCGAGTACGCTGAGAAAACCCTTTTCTTTAGAGGGTAATTTGATTCATATTACCGTCAGCATCGGCATCACAATTAATGGTTTAAATGATTATAATAGCGTAGATCAACTTTTGCAACAGGCTCACATGACACTGTACCAGGCCAAGCAAAGAGGGCGTAGCCAATATCAATTCTATTCGCCGGAAATTAATGCTCAGTTGCAAGAGCGATTGACTTTAGAAAATGAATTACATGGGGCGCTTGAGCGTAGCGAAATGTTGGTTTATTATCAACCTTTGATTGATTTACACAGCGGACAAATTACAGCAATGGAAGCCTTGGTTCGCTGGCAGCATCCTATCTTAGGTTTGATTTCTCCAGCAAAGTTTATTCCCATTGCAGAAGCCAATGGTTTGATCGTGCCAATTGGTGAATGGGTCTTGCGAACTGCCTGTGCCCAAAACCGTGTTTGGCAGCTTGCTGAATTTACCCCAATTCGGATATCTGTGAATCTTTCAGCTCGACAGTTTGAACAATCGAATCTGGTTGAGGTTGTCAGCCAAATTCTTGAGGAGACTGGACTCAAAGCATCTTACCTAGAACTGGAAGTGACGGAAAGCTTCTTGATGGCTGACATTGAGCGATCGGTGAAAACCTTAAAACAATTACGAGAACTGGGTATATGGTTGGCTCTAGACGACTTCGGTACTGGTTATTCCTCCTTGAATTACTTGAAGCGCTTTCCTGTGAATATGCTCAAGATTGATCGGTCATTTATCCAGGATGTCACGTCCAATCCTGATAGCGCCGCCATCACCGATGCGATCATTGCTCTGGCAAAGAGCCTGCGGTTGAACATTACGGCAGAGGGTGTGGAAACCCAAGAACAGCTTGACTACCTGCGAATGCGTGGATGTGATGAAGGTCAGGGTTTCTACTTCAGTCGTCCTGTCCCTGCCGATATAATTGCCCCGATGTTGCAAAAAATTTCTCAGCAGATGGAGATAATTGCAGCCTAGATGGATGCCTAAGTCAGCATGATCTAAAACGCATTCCCAGTTAGGAACTGGGAACAAAGTAATCTCTCAAAGCTTTTATCTTAAGGTAAACGCAAATCTGCGGCGATCGCATCTAAGTAAGGTTGAAAAATAGCCAAGTTTTCCAGTTTCTCAAACTTACCTGTTTGCGAACCTGGATCAAAGGCAGTAGTAATTACGTAAAGTTTAGTGCCATCAAAGGCAACATTACCAATATGTTGCTCTTGTACTCCACCTTGTTGCTTGAGTCCAACTAACCCATAGCGCACTCCCTGAAGCTTTCCAATGGATACCGCTTGCACCGGGTAGGCTGAGAAAGTAATCTCTTTTCCATATCCACTCTGACGGTCTTTTATAAAAGTAGCGTAGTTGTCTGCAACCCAAGCCTTAAGTGCTGTCAATACCTGGGTTTGATACTTGAAACTTTGGTATTCCACCTTGTTCCCAGGTGCAATACCAGCTGCTAGCAGGTTCTTTTGGAAATCCTGATTATTTGCTAGCGGGTAAACGTCAATCTCAACTGTACCCAAAACTTCCCCTTTGGAGGAGACACACAACAAGGGTGCATTTCCTTTACAAGCAGCAACTTGCCAGTTAGTAGGAGCAGCAACGTTTCCCAAGATTTTCTGCCAGATATTTCCCTCACTAGGGTTAGGAAGTTTTGCGACGGTAGGGGGTTTTGCTATTTTGGTTGCAGAAAATTGAGAGAGAAGAAATTTTGCTCCAAATGGCATTAACACCAGCAAAATAGAACCTAGTAATAAATGATATAGTCGTAACATTTTCCTGAAAATTTAGAAACAAGGATTGTAGACTCATAGTATCTACAATACTTTGATCTATACAGCACTTCCCGAAATTATGAGGTACAGTAATTGATCGAATTATTGTTTATCTGTGTTAATAGTCTGTCAAGTTTAAATTGATGGGTAAGAAAGTTCGTAGTAAGGACTGAAGTCCTTATTTTCTAAGCACGCTTTGTGCTTACTACAAACTTTTCATTACTAGCTTGACAGACTACTAATAGCATCCCAAGTATCTGTACCTCATAGCAGCAGGAAGTGCTGTATACAATAAGATATGTTTACATTGCTGCAAGTTCCGCAAATGGAACTCAACAAACTATATTGCGTTTATATGCCTAAATATAATTAGCAGCGCTGAAAGTAAATACAGCGCTACTACAATCGTGTTGTTTATTTATGTATTTCTAATTACTTGTGGCTTACCGGAGGTGTCACCACTATAAAGAGATCCTAGTTGGATGTCAAATCGAAAGACAAATATGCTTGGGCTTGTTAGCTGAAGTGAGAACGTTGTTTACGACGTTGCTTGTGCCTAGCAATTGCTTTACGCTTCTCTTTTTCTATAGGCGTCTCGAAGTGGCGTTTTTTTCTCATATCTTGGAAAATCCCCGCTTTGGAAACTTCCCGCTTAAATCTTCGCAAGGCTGATTCAATACCTTCATTCTCCCCTAAAACCACTTGTGTCATTCTCATTCCCCCTTTACGTGGATGAATAGTTCAAAGCTAAATACAATACAAAACATTCCAGCAAATCTGAGACTTTGGCTTTATCTGCTGGAGACTCTAAATGTGAAATTTTTAGAAATCGACTTAGTAGCGATTGTTGCGGCGGGCATCACCGCCACCCCAGCTACCACGAGAGGAACCGCTTCCTTCTTCACGAGGTTTAGCTTTGTTGACTTTCAAGGCACGTCCCATCCACTCAGCACCATCAAGTGCATCGATGGCAGCTTGTTCTTCTGCATCTGTTTTCATCTCCACAAAAGCGAACCCACGCGGCTGGCCTGTTTCCCGGTCTGTAGGCAGTTGAACACGACCCACTTCTCCGTATTCTGCAAAAGCCCGCTTTAAGTCCTCTTCCGTAACCTGATAGGACAGGTTTCCGACGTAAATTGACATAAAACTCCCCGAATTCAGCCAGTGTAGAGAGTTAAATTCGGAGAGACGCTTTTTAAAAATCAAAACGAGTTACTCAACCGAAAATAATCTTTATATTCCTGAGTTTAGCATAGTCTTCAATCTTTGAATATTGTCTCATACTAAACTTTAGCGCCAGATAATGCTTATATGGCAGATTTGCAAACTTTCTAAGAGCAAGTTTTTTTTACTTGTACTATACATAACATATTTATACTTTTAAAAGCAAATCGGTATCAACTAGCGATCGCTCAGGCAGTTAGTGTTTTGCAAATTAACCTAATACCCAGGTTTTAGCTATGGTCAAACTGCGCTAAAATCCTCTCTGCTTCCTTACAGAGTACTTCGTGATATTCACCGTTACTAGCCAGTAAACCTCCCCACTGATTGATATCTCCGGTGTTGTACTGCAACGGAGTGCCGTCAAAGTGCGTAAATTTACCACCAGCTTCTGTTAAAATCAATTCTGGGGCTGCCATATCCCAGTCTTTGGGGGCAGACTTACCGGAAAGGGAAATGTAGATGTCCGCCTGTTGTTCGACAATTGTGGCGATTTTACAGCCTACACTACCCACAGCTTTCTGATTTTGACAGGGTAGGTGTTGTAGTAAGTAATCTAATTGTTGATTGCGGTGAGAGCGACTAACGACTAAAGTTAAATCCTCAACTCGTTTGCCTGACGACACTTGTAAACGAACAGAACCTTCACGGGTTTCTACAAACGTACCTCCGCCTTTGATAGCGTAATACAGCTTTTCTGCCTCTGGTACTGCCACCAGTGCTAATACTGGGCGTGTTTCCTTTATTAAAGCGATATGAACCGCATAGTCTCCAGTTTTTTCAATAAAGTCTCGTGTGCCATCCAAAGGATCAATTATCCACACCCAAGGAGCGGAAAGGTGGGCTACACTACTTGGCGATTGGTAAGTTTCTTCACTGATGTAAGCAAAATCTTCATTACCCAAAGTTGCTTGTAGCCTCTGCAAAATGTATTGACTCCCAGCTACATCGGCAACGGTAACAGGCTCATTTTGTTTATATTGTACTTCTAAGTTAGAGTCTTTTGCAGTCCCGTGGTAATACGATCGCAGTATATCTGCTGCGCCCCAACCTACCTCACGAGCGATCGCTAATATTTCTTCTAAGTCTTTCATTAATTTGGCCTGATCTAACTTAATTACCCTGACTACTCAGCACTTTAAATCCATCCAGCACCTAGTGCCAAAAAATTTACAGGAATCAGCAGCAATATTAGCTGCTAATGCCAGTGCATCAGTAAAACTTTCCTTTAAAATGTAATAACAGAAAGCACCGTGGAAAATATCTCCAGATCCTAAGGTATCAACCGCTTGAATTTGCGGCACATCTACGATACCAGTTTTAGTGCAACTCAAGTATTCAATTGGTTTTTGTCCGTGGGTAATGGCGATGTGAAAAATGTCAAATTCGCCAAGATAGGCAAAAATTTCTTCTCCAGTCTGACAGTTTGGGGGATAAAAATTAGCCGAACAGATGGCGTAATCCACAAATGGCAGAACTTGCTCAAATCCAGGTTTCCAACTACCACCATCGATGACCACCGGGATATTCTTGGCTTTAGCCATTTGGGCGATAAAATAACTAACCGCCATCTGATGCCCATCGATCAGTACTATATCAACATCTTGCAAAATATCTGGCGGTATAGATGCGCTGCTGGCTTGAGTTTTGACGGCATTGATCGAAACCACAGATCGTTGGCCTGTGGCTTGGGTGACAATGATCGAAGAAACAGGTGGTGCTAAATTGGTGGTAGGCTCAAGGTCTGCGATCGCAACTTTGTAATTTGCCAAATCACCTCGAATTAATTGCGTCATTGGGTGAGAACCCACCACACCCAAGACTGTAGCCTGATTACCTAAATAATTGAAAGTTACAGCCGCGTTTGTTGCGGGCCCCCCTGCTGCCATAGTATAGTCAGTAGCAACAATTTTCTGATTCTCTTTAGGAGCAGAGTCAGCAAGGTAAATTAAATCTAAGGTTATTAAACCCACAAATAACCCATGAGCCAATTTTGGATTATCCATTTGTCATATATGTTCGTATAAGTGTATAAATTATTGGTCATAACTCCTAATTCCGCTAATTTTGGATTTTAAATTGAAATAAAAATCTAAAATCCAAAATTGAATAACTCTTAACTCCTCGCTCATGCAAACCGATCCAAAACCAGGAACACTCTACGTCGTCGGCACGCCAATTGGCAACCTGGAAGATATAACCTTTCGGGCGGTACGAATTTTGCAAACGGTGGATATGATTGCTGCTGAAGACACTCGTCATACCGGGAAACTTCTACAACATTTTCAAGTTAAGACACCCCAGGTAAGTTACCACGAACACAATCGTACCAGTCGTATCCCAGAATTATTAGAGCATTTAGGCAACGGTAAAGCGATCGCTCTTGTGAGTGATGCTGGAATGCCAGGAATTTCCGATCCCGGATATGAACTCGTGAAAGCCTGTATCGAGGCAGGGATTCCAGTAGTTCCTATTCCTGGTGCTAGTGCAGCAATTACCGCCTTGAGTGCAGCTGGACTACCAACGGATCGGTTTGTTTTTGAAGGCTTTCTCCCAGCGAAAAGTCAACAAAGACAAGAACATTTAGAATCTCTGCAAACAGAATCTCGCACATTAATATTTTACGAATCGCCCCACCGCTTGCGAGAAACTTTGCAAGACATCGCAGAGGTTTGGGGAAGCGATCGCCAAATTGTGCTAGGACGAGAGTTAACAAAATTATATGAGGAATTTTGGCGGGGAACAATTGCCGAGGCGATCGCTCATTACAGCCAACGTGAACCCCAAGGTGAATATACATTAGTGGTGGCGGGAATTCAACTTAGTCAGCCCCAACTGACACAAGAGGAATTGAAAGCCGAATTGACACAATTAATTACTCAGGGAATATCGCGATCGCAAGCTAGCCGTCAGTTAGCAAAAGCCACTTACCTTCCCCGTCGCCAACTCTATCAACTAGCTCTTTCTATAGTACTCATTGCTGAGTCTTGAAAGAGCTAATACCGCTTTCGCAGAATCCAAAATTTAAATCTTATTTCATTGCTTGGATTAAGCAATGTCTCAATTTTTCGGCTAACACCTGTACATGGGGTTCACGGAGTAGAGAAAGGTGAGAACCAGGAAGGTAATAGATATCTAATCCTCCAGCGACTAAATCACCCCAACCGAATTGAGGATCGTATTGTGTACCTATTGCTTCATCTCGATTCTGATCCTCGGTCCGTAAGAGAATAGCTCGACCAGGGTAAACTGGGTAAATATACTCGTTAATAGCTTGAGTATTAGCATCGATAATCTCTAAGTGCTTGTCAGTGTCAGGTATATCAAGTGCCGCTTCCAAGTAACGCTTATATCTATTTTGGAGATGGTGTTTACGCCAATAGCTCCATCTCAGAACCGTTTGCCAAAGGTAGGCAGGCCCTTGTTGAACAATATTACTTAAATGCAAAGAAATTCGCTTGAAAAATGGCGATTCCCAGCTATAACCTGGACGACAACTATCAACGATAACCATAATACCAATTTGCTCGCCTTGCTCGTGGAGTTGCCGAGCCATTTCAAAGGCAACTGCACCCCCAAAAGAATAACCTCCCAAAAAATAAGGTCCATTGGGCTGAAGGGTCTTAATTTCTTGAATGTAATGGGCTGCCATGTCTTCAATTCGGGTATGAAGTGGGTATTTTCCATATAGCCCTTGTGGTTGTAGCCCGTAAAATGGTTGTTCTGACCCTAAATGCTGTGCCAATTCCCGGAAACATAAGACTTCTCCCCCTAATCCGTGAATACAGAAAAAAGGTGGCTTGGAACCATTGGGTTGAATTTCTACCAGGGATGACCAAGTAGTTCTTGATTTGTCCCAAGTATTAACTAAAGCCTTGTTTGTTGCTAAATCTTGTTCTTGGCAGATTATTGTGGCTAAAGCCTCTACAGTACCAGACTGGAAGAGAATAGCAAGAGGCAGATTTTTACTAAATGTCTTTTCAATTTGCCAGAAAAGTTTTACTGCCAGTAATGAATGTCCTCCTAGCTCAAAGAAGTTATCTCTGATGCTAATGGGCTGGACACCTAAAAGTTGTTCCCAAATCTGTGTTAGCTGGCGTTCCACTTCATTGCGGGGAGCAACAAAGGTGGCTTCTGGCTCTTGCCTTGATAAGTCGGGTGCAGGTAAGGCGCGACGGTCTACCTTGCCATTGGGAGTTAAAGGCATGGTGTCCAATAAAACAAAGGCTGAAGGTAGCATATACTGTGGCAGCTTTGTCGAGAGGAACCGCCGTATATCACTAATTGTGCTTACTGAGTCCGGCTTTGGGGTGATGTAAGCTACTAAACGTTGATCCCCAGGAATATCTTCACGGGCAATTACCACAGTCTGGAGTACATTTGGGTGTTGGGCTAACACCGTCTCAATTTCCCCTGGCTCAATGCGTATTCCGCGGATCTTGACTTGATGATCTCGACGACCGAGAATTTCTAAAGAGCCATCTGGAAAATAGCGGCCGCGATCGCCTGTATAATAAAGCCAATCTTGTTCGTCATTCCGAAAGGCATTTTTGATAAACCGAGAACGGTTTTCTTGCTGGGCATTTATGTAGCCCAAACTGCGGAATGGCGTTCGGATCACAATCTCGCCTGGTTCACCGATGCCGCAGAGTTGGTGATTTGGTGTTAAAACTAATGCTTGGGTTTCAGGAAGCGGCAGTCCTACTGGCTGTACCCCTGGTAGACACTCAACAGGTATCCGATAATAACACTTCGCCAAAGTTGTCTCTGTCGGACCGTAAAGATTGACAATTTCACCTGATTCAGGAAAAGCAGCCCGCCACCGAAGTACAAGTGTCTCCTTAAGAGGTTCTCCGGCAAAGAACAACCAACGTAAGTTACGTAAAGATACTCCTGATGGTACATTGGCTAACCAAAATTGCGCCAGCGAAGGAACTGTGTGAAGTACTGAAATTTGCTCATTTTCCAAGTAATGCAGAATTTTAGTCGTTTCTAGGTTATCTCCCTCCTCTGGCAAACACAGGGTTGCACCACTGGTTAAAGGTAAGAAGATATCTCTAAGAACGACATCAAAGGAAAGACCTGTCAATTGGGCAACGCGGTCTTGCTGACCAATTTCAAAAGTCTGCCTCTGCCAGTTGAGAAAATGCGCCATCCCTTTGTGACACCCTAGTACCCCCT
The DNA here is from genome assembly GCF_041747015.1 of Nostoc sp. Classification (GTDB taxonomy): domain Bacteria; phylum Cyanobacteriota; class Cyanobacteriia; order Cyanobacteriales; family Nostocaceae; genus Nostoc. Next base: position 21,690 of record NZ_JBGTFY010000419.1, on the reverse strand, counting down.
TAGGTATACCAGTAGTGCCGGAAGTAAAGAAAATATAAGCTGCATCGTCACCAGTAATTTCAGGAAGCTTTATTGCTTGACTGTTGTCATTGAGTGAACTTATGGCTTCTCCTGTGTCTGGATTCACACAGATAATAATTAAAGACTCCCATATTTCCTTGTCTTCTAAGGGTTGACTATCAATATATAATATGTATTTGGCTTTAGCTTCCTGTAGCATGAGGCTCTGGCGTTGGCGAGGAAGTTTCGGATCGAGGGTTAGTAGCACACTACCACTCAAGAGTACACCGAGCATACCCGCAATCAGTCCAAAGCTTCGTGTGCCGAATACGGCTACGACATCCCCTCGCTCAACTCCGTGGGACAACATCACCCGTGCTAGGTCTTGAGCGCTTTTGCCCAATTCCCCATAGTTCCAACTACGAGATCCTTGATGAAGTACTGAATGTTCTGGGGTGCTGTTTACCCAAGAGGTAAACATTGTTGTCACTAAGTCGTACTGTGGTTCTGGCAATACTGCCCTTGGTTCTGGTAACAAAGGTCGAGATTGTGGTGTAACCAACGAATACAAACTGATCTGCTTCTCAGGAGCAGCAACAATTTGATTGAGTAAATGATGGTATTGATGGAGCATTTCCATCATCCGCTCAGGAGCAAAGAGATCGGTATTATAAACTAAGTCAATTTGAATTCCGTGGTTTTGTTCGGTAACATACAGAGTTAAATCGAACTTGGAAGCTGTTTCTAGCATCGAGACTGGTTCTACAGCCACTCCAGGTAGTTCTACTTGAATGTCCCTCAAGTTGAGCATATTGAACCACACTTGAAACAGTGGGTTGCGGCTGGTATCTCGTTCTGGTTGCAGTTCTTCTACCAGTTTCTCGAAGGGCATATCTTGATGGGCATAAGCATCTAATGCCATCTGGCGAACTCGACTTAGCAGTAAACGAAAACTGGGGTTGCCGGAAAAATTAGTCCGTAAAACGACAGTGTTAATAAAAAATCCAATCAACCCTTCAATCTCAGAACGGTTACGCCCAGCAATGGGAGAACCAATGAGAATGTCTTCTTGCCCAGTGTAGCGGTGTAATATTGTCCCAAAGGCCGCCAGCAACGTCATGAATAGGGTGACACCTTCTTGATGCGACAGTTGTGTGAGCGATGCACTCAGGTTTTGGGGTAGCATTAGAGATTGGGCTGCCCCCTGGTAAGTTTGTATCGGTGGCCGTGGTCGGTCGGTAGGCAATTCCAATACAGTACTAGCACCTGCTAACTGGGTTTTCCAGTAGTCGATTTGGCTGGAAAGTACTTCACCAGATAGCCATTGGTGCTGCCACACCGCAAAATCGGCATATTGAATCGGCAATTTTGGCAGGGGAGAAGGCTTACGGTTTAGAAAAGCTTCATAAACGGCTGCTAACTGCTGCCAGAGAATGCCCATTGACCAGCCATCTGAGGCGATGTGGTGCATGATGAACAAAAGTATATGCTCTTGTTCATCTATCTGGAGCAAGGTAGCTCGCAGCATCAAGTCGGATTCTAAGTTAAAGGGGCGTTGCGCCTCTTGATTCAGCAGACATTGAACTTCTTGCTGTATGACATTAATCACCGTGAGTTCGACTGGGCGAGGCGTGCCAATTACTTGAACAGGGCTACCATCAAGTGATTTAATAAAGTTTGTTCGCAGTGCTTCGTGATAGCTGACGATCGCATCTAATGATTGTTGCAACACACTCACGTTCAACTCGCCTGTTAAGCGCTGTGCATTAGAGACGATGTAAGCTGGGCTGTTGGGTTCCAACTGCTCCAAAAACCACACTCGCTGCTGGGCAAAGGATAAAGGGGCGGACTCCCGGTTGGCTATTTGGGGAATAGTCTGGTTTTGGGTATCATTTCCTTGAGTCTGATTTTGAGCAATCGCTTCAGTTAAACTAGCGATCGTGGGATTCTCAAACAAAAGTTTCAACGCTATTTCTATCCCCAGGGCTTGGCGAATCCGAGACATCACCTGAGTAGCCAGCAGTGAATGACCTCCCAATTCAAAAAAGTTGTCGTGGATGCCTACTTGTTCCAGACGCAAAACTTTTGCCCAGATGGTTGCTAAGACTTCTTCTGTGGGATTCTGGGGTGGGATAAAGTTGGTTGATAGACTTACACCAGACATATCTGGTACAGGCAATGCGCGGCGGTCTATTTTACCATTGGGGTTTAATGGCAGGGTGTCCAAAAATATAAAGGAGGCAGGCACCATATATTCAGGCAGTCGACTTTGCAAAAAGTGACGCAATTCAACCTGACTAGGGCTTTGCTCTGGACTAGCAACAATATATGCTACGAGTTTCTGATCACCGGGAACATCCTCTCTGGCTACGACTATGGCCTGTGTCAGTGACGGATATTGACCTAGTATGGCTTCAATTTCTCCCAATTCAATTCGGAAGCCGCGGATCTTCACCTGGTGGTCAATTCGACCAAGGAACTCGATATTACCATCGCTCAAGTAACGTGCCAAGTCGCCAGTTTTGTAAAGGCGTGTCCCTCTTTGAGAGCTAAAATGGTCGAAAATAAACTTTTCTGTAGTCAGTTCTGGACGGTTGAGATAGCCTCGCGCTAGACCAATACCGCCAATGTGCAGTTCACCCGATTCGCCAAAAGCTACAGGCTGTAAATTTTCATCAAGGATGTAAATCTGGGCATTGGTAATGGGGCAACCAATGGGAGCAAAGACGTAATTAGTGCCGCGCTGGCAAGTCCAGAAGGTGCTATCAATGGAAGCTTCTGTCGGACCATAGCAATTATGTAAAACATTGTCCAAATTCAGTTGGGCAAAGAAGCGCTCTATAAGTTCGATAGATAAAGCTTCACCACCACAGGTAATGTGCCTGATAAATCGGCAATCCTCAATTCCCTTTTCTTCCAGTAAGACACGGAGTATGGAAGGCACTAATGCCAGGACGGTGATTTGCTCCTCAGTAATCACCTTCACAAGGTAGGCGGTGTCTTGATGCCCACCAGGGCGAGCTATGAACAATTGCCCCCCGAAGCACAATGGCCAAAATATCTGCCACACTGAGGGGTCGAAGCTAAAAGAAATGGTCAGTAGAACCTTATCTGCTGGGGTTAATCCAAAAGTTGTTTGCTTCCAGTTGAGTTGATTACAGATTCCACGGTGAGGAATCATTACACCCTTGGGCTGCCCTGTAGAACCAGATGTGTAGATTACGTAGATGAGGTTATCAGGTGTCGTTTCATTTACAGAATTTTCTTGGCTGTTGTGGCTGTTTTCTTGCCAGAAGCAGTCCAGACAAACCACTTGTGCCTGATGCGGTGGTAGATTCTTGACCAATTTCTCTTGGGTCAACAACACTGCTGTCTGGGTGTCTGACAAGATGAAGTCTAAACGCTCTTTTGGATATGCTGGATCTAAAGGCACATAAGCGCCTCCAGCTTTCAAAATTCCCAGCAGTCCGACGATCATCTCCAAGGAGCGCTCTAGGCAAATACCCACAAGTACTTCAGGTCCAACGCCTAAGCTACGTAGGTGATGCGCTAGCTGATTCGCTCGTTGGTTTAACTGCTTATAAGTCAGTTGTGTATTTTCAAATACTACAGCAATTGCTTGGGGCGATCGCTCTACCTGCATCTCAAACATTTGATGGATGCACACATCACGATCGGCAACTGGTTGTGTATCATTCCATTCCTGTACAACTTGAGTGCCAATGAGCTGAGTTAAGGCATTTAATTGAATATTTTGCTTATATTCTGAATTATTACTATTTATATGCATTTTTTATATGTCAACAGATCAATAAAGTCTCTACTTTCAGTTGTGCTTTTCCTAAAGCCTATGCTTGCCGGGCATTTTTAAACTTTATCATTTATTAGTCGTGCGCGATCGCTCACAGTCCAGTAGTGGTTGTGCCTATTATAACCGTATTTTAATGGCAATTAAGCATTAAAATTTCCACATAGAAGAAGTACTCAAAAAATTAGTATATGAAGTATAGCCAGTGGCAAATATTTTACTAGAGGCTTTATCTTTGTCTAATAAATAAATTTTTATTTCGTGTTGTTTTATCCAGCCCAAATATAATCTTGAAAAGAACTTATCCTTTTTCATAAAAATTCGCCGAACAAAAACAATTATTACTAAATCTTCATAGTATTTCTTTAAATGTAAAATTAACGTAAAGTCATAATTATGATTTGCTTAAATAATTCCTGGGTTTCAGTGAACTCCTCACAGGTGGGTTTTATTTATGTAGCCCCATACTATAATTCAAGGGTGATCTTAGCAGATCACCTTCTGCTACAGTTTAGTGCATTTATTTATGTAAACTTTTGTAACAAAAATCAGCATTTTTGATGCATTTCGTTATATTCTGTGCGTATAATTTTATTTAATTCAGTAATTATGCGTAAGAAAGCGAACAAGTTATGAGCAAAACTGAATGAGTCTAGCTAAATATGCTAAGATGATTTCGCAAGTTAGAGTATAAATGCTCCTGAAAACTCACATCTGCAAGTAGTAATCAAGCAATTCAGCAAAAGCATTATGCAACCCAAAGACCCTGGTATTTTTTCCTAAATTGCTTGATTTAGTAATCGGACAAGATTAATTACACAAAAATCTGGGCTGAAATCCTTGACTGTCAAACAATTGGTAAATAACTAATATGTAATTAATTCTGTCCAGGTACTTACTACTATACAGAGAATTTTATTTAAAGCATATTAAATCATTGAAGTATATATTTATTAATTTACTAACAAATCCTTTACATCAAAGCTCAAAGTTTCCAGATTAAACTGGATACTACCCCAAAACCAAAGTTGAACACTTAGATAATAGCTAGACTTAAATCAACCCTTGAAGATGTTTTTAATCGAAAATTTAAAATTACTTTGAAGAGAATAAGTATTAACAGAACATATTATGAAAGTCAGGTTTCTTTGAAATAAAAACGCGACATACTCCGATTGTATAGGCTTCCATCAAACTTTAACTGCACTAAGTGTTATTAACCATGAGTAATCAAAGTATTACAACAAATAAATTGAGTGAGATAGCTTTAGATTTACGTGCATCTACATTTGTTAAGGTACGTAAGGGTTCGTGGTGGCTGAGATTAACAACACTGTTTTTAGTAGACTATACTCTTTTATTCTTAGCTTGGCTTTTAGCTGGATATCAATTTTCTTATGGGAATTTTACTTCGTATATAGCGACTCATTATTTACCGATTTTAGCAACCATTGGTATTCAAATAGGGTCACTAGCTCTCGAAGGTATTTATCGAGAAGGTCAAAAACGTTATGACTATTTCAATATTATCAAATCCCTCACTTTTGCTCATGGATTAATAGTCCTTGTTTGTTTTTTATATAAACCAATTGTAGATATTACACACCCAAGATTAATATTATTATCTTGGTTGCTGAGTGTATGTTTTATTTGTACTGGTAGATATTCTGTAAATATGACTCTTGAGTATCTGCGTAAACAGAAAAAAATAGTACGTTCTTCTGTCTTCATTATTTGCGATCCTCAAGATCATGAGCAGATTGCTAGCTTCATAAAAAAAGAGAAACATTACATCGTATCTGGAACGGCGAATGCTAATTCCTTAGACAGGTATCAACGTCAAAAAACATTGAACCAACTTAATCATTTAGGTGTAACAGAAGTTTTTATATCTTGGGATGCTTTAAAAAATAGAATGTTTTTATGCTGGTTGTTTCAAGCATCCGGGATACAAGTGCATATTTTACCGATGGAATTAAAACCAATTTATAAAAACGTGGAATTTAATAAGATAGGAGGAATGCCTTGTCTGAGTTTAGATTGTCCGATAATTACAGGGAGAGATTTTTGGATAAAGCGTAGTTGTGATTTTTGTTTCGCAGCTTTATTTTTAATGTTGACATTCCCTATTTATATGGCTATAGCTATAGCTATCAAACTGGATTCTGCTGGCACAGTATTTTATAAGCAAACCCGTATAGGTCTACATGGGCAACAGTTTAAAGTATGGAAATTCAGAACTATGAGGTCTGATGCAGAAAAATTGCAGAAAGAATTAGAAGCTTTAAATGAAACGAAAGATGGGATCATCTTTAAAATTAAAGATGATCCCCGCGTCACCCGTGTTGGAAAATTTCTCCGTCGTTACAGCTTAGACGAATTACCTCAACTTTTTAATGTTGTCTTTGGAGAAATGAGTATAGTCGGACCTCGCCCTTTACCTATTAGAGATGTAGATAAGTTTTCGGAACACCATTTTATTAGACATGAAGTTTTGCCTGGTGTTACTGGTCTTTGGCAAGTTTCAGGTCGCTCGGATATTTTAGATTTTGAACAAGTAATAGCATTAGATATGAGCTATATTGAAAACTGGTCTTTGGGTTTGGATTTTGAAATTTTGCTCAAAACAGTTATGGTGGTTTTGAAAAAAGAAGGCGCCTACTAAATGAATAGCAAAAAAACTCCTAGCTAACAATAATTATCAATTTTCAACTGCCAAATCAAGAAAGTTAGAAGGAGTTTAGACTAATACATCCAGAAATAGACGCCAAGGAAAAATGCGTTGCTATCCTTGGCTCGGATGATTAGTATACATTAGAACTGCTAAAAAACTTGTAGCGATCGCCTACTTAAGGGAACATACATTTTCCTGGATATAGATATTTCTATCGTTCCTGTGTTGATTCCCTTATGAAGCAAAGTAAAGTGAGTGGAACATCTCAATTAATGATATCAAGTTGCCAACAAGTTTTGGAACAATAAACTGTAAAAAAATCTAGATTTAATCCTTGTATATGTCATAACCTTGTAGTTTGTGAGAACTGTAAAGCTGACTACCGGATTATATAACTTCTCAATCAAAAGAAACTTTTAAAGACTTTAGTCCAGGTAATATGTAATTCTACTTGGAGATAAATTGGGTATTGTGAGATAGATTAGTCAATGCACAAATCATACATCAAAGAGAATAATTTATCAGATTTCTAAATATTACAGATTCAATATGTTTCCATAATTCCCTTTATGTTTTGGAATATTAAAGCCGTTCTGTATTTAATAATTGATGATTAAGCGGCTTTAGGATAAGGGTACTAATGAAACAAATTAACCTAATTATTATATGGGAAAAAACCGAAAATTAATAAGTAATTCCCTCTCAATGGCAATTAATCGTTTAACTCAAGGCATTTCCACCTTTGTGTTAACAGCATCTATTGCTCGTATTTTAGGATCTGAAGCTTTAGGGCAATATTTACTTGCGTTTACCTACTATCTGATATTTGTAAACATTGCCTCACAGGGATTAAAGACTTTATTTACAAGGGAAATAGCTCGTGAGCCAGAAAAAACACCACTTTATCTAATAAGTGGCACTTGGTTGCAGTTAATTTTAGGTTTATTCAGTTATGTAGTATTGGTAATTGTAATATATTTACTTCCTTATAGTTCGGAAACTTCGACTGTTTGCTATATCATGGGCTTAACGATAATTCCATTTTCGCTTTCTAATATTACGGAAGCAATTTTCCAGGCGAAAGAAAAGATGCATCTGATTGCTCTGGCTACAGTGCCAGTGTATGTCATCCGCCTATTCATCATGCTCTGGGCAATGCAACTGACTTACGGAATGGATTATCTGGCAGCGATCCTAGTTTTTTCAGAATCAGTAATTCTGGTAATTGAATGGATTTTAATCGCACGGTTAGTCAAAACAAAATGGCAGATTGATAAAGATTTTGTCTGGAACACAATTAAAAATGCGCGTACATTTTTTGCTATTGAAACATTGGCTGTGGTCAATAGTAGAATTCAAATTTTGATTCTTTCATTGTCAACAACAGAGTTTCTAATTGGTGTATATGGTGGAATAATACAATTATTCCAACCATTTTTGATTATTGCCAATAGTATATGTATAGCAATGTTTCCGAGATTATCCAAGGCAGTAGGTCAAGGTCGAGAAAACCAGCGGAAGATCATTGAAAATTGCATTGAAATGCTATTACTTATCGCATTACCTTTATCTATTGGTCTGCTATTTCTTGGGGAGAATTTACTAACTCTTATCTATAATCCTAACTTTGCTCAGGGAACTTTAGCTCTCAATGTAATAGCTGCATCGTTGATTTTTTTGCCCTTCAATCATTCATTATCTTTTTTACTTGTAGCAAATGGTTTTGAGATAGTGAACCTGCGTCAAGTAGCTATCAACACTATCTTAGGAAGTCTAGCAGGTGTGGTATTAATTTCACAATATGACTTACTAGGTGCAGCAATAATGATATTTTTAATGAGTTTGATTGGGTTTAGCCAGTATATTTATTTCACTTATACTCTCCTATTTTCATTAGATTTATGGCGAATTATGCGCCGCCCACTTATAATCAGCATTCTAATGCTAGCTGTATTCATAGTTTTAGAAAAAATTAATTTAGATTTTTTATTAACTTTGATTATTGCAACTTGCTCCTATATTGTATTTACTCTTTGTCTGAGTATTCATGCTTTAGGAGGGATACATATTGTATGGGAAAAACTTGTAAAAAAAGGATGATATTTCGATGATAAATCCTGCCTCTAAAACAGCAAAATTGCCAAATAAAGATAGCTAAAACAATGAATATTGAATTTACTCAAATTGAAAAACCAATCACTCAAAATTTGGCAATGCAAAATGAAATTGAACAAGTAATAGTCAGCGTCGTGATTCCTACACTCAATAGACCACAAATTGTTGTTAGGGGTGTTAAAAGTGCATTAATTCAAACGCTGCAATCAATTGAAGTGATTGTGATCATAGACGGTCCCGATCAGGAAACAGTCAATGTACTATCTCAAATAGCTGATCCAAGATTGAGAGTGATAGAACTATCAAAAAATATTGGGCCATCAGGAGCTAGAAATACTGGTGTGAGGGAAGCAAAAGGCACTTGGATAGCCTTTTTAGATGATGATGATGAATGGCTCCCACAAAAATTAGAGCGTCAACTGGAAGTAGCAAATAATTCCCATTATGATTTTCCAGTTGTCGCCAGTCGTTTTATTTCGCAAACTGCCAAAGGTGAATTAATTTTTCCGAGAAGGCTACCTCAACCCTCTGAACCTTTAAGTGAATATCTTTTTGTCCGTAACTCCTTGTTTACAGGAGAGGGGTTCATACAAACCTCAACTATTTTCGTGAAAAAAGAGTTAATGCAAAAAATGCCTTTAGAAGAAAAATTTTACAGACATGAGGATTGGGAATGGTTGCTTCGGGTCACTACCATCAAAGGTGTAGGAATGGAGTTTGTACCTGAGCCTATGGCAATTTGGCATTCAGAAATAGGAATCAAACGCTTAAGCAACATCAACGACTGGCAATATTCTTTGAATTGGATTCGTTCAATCCGCAATTTAGTAACACCGAAAGCTTATTCAGGCTTCATTGCAACAATTGTTAGTCCTTCTGCGTCACTAGTAGGGGATTGGAAAGCCTTCTTTCCTCTACTGTGGGAAGCTATACGCTGGGGTAGGCTTCGACCAATGGATATATCTTTGTATTTAACAATGTGGTTGATTCCTCAGGAGGTCAGGCAGCAAATTCGCTCTATTTTAATTAAGAAGCCTAAAACATAAGATGCTGTTTACAAAAAAAGGCATAGGGCAGCAAGGTAGAGCGCTACTATGTAATAATAATTTCAAAAAATAAATCGTTGGGGTGGGTTTTAACCCCACAAAAAAAGGGATTGTGACTGAACACTATCCGAGGGAAAACTAAAGTACAAAACCGTAGGCTCAGGAAGCTCTAGACTTTACTTTGATTTTATACTTAAGAGCGTAAATCCTTCTGTCATCAGGTTAATGATTTGTTTCAGTTTGTTATCAAGGGCGAAATTTTTTGCTTAAAGTTATGTTTAACAAATACATAATTACAAATCTAATAAACAAAGTATTAGCCAAAATCAACTGAGACTATCAACCACGAATCCGTGACTTGCTTAATCTATTTTCTATGTACATGATGATGTATATCAAAAAAAATGAGGAAGTTTTTAATTTCTGCTGAACAATTAGTTACAATCGCTTTCTTGATACTTTATGCCGGAACTCCACTAGACTTATTTTTACTGGATGGATCTAGCGGAGAAGTAGGTGATAGAACCATATTTCGATTGTTTTTTATTACTTCATATATAGTGAGCTTTTTGTTATTGGTTCTACGCTGGAAGAAGTTTATTTACGCTTGTAGCAGAGATAGATTTATTTGGCTATTACTTGGAGTTTGTGCGCTTTCTAGCTTTTGGTCTATAAATTCAGATATTACTATACGTCGCGTTTTTGGTCTTATAGGAACAACGTTGTTTGGACTTTATTTCGCTTCACGTTACACCTTAAAGCAACAACTGAAGTTATGTGCATATGTGTTTGCGTTCTCAGCAGTAATGTGTTTCTTATTTGCTCTATTTCTGCCACACTATGGTTTGCGAGGCGATGCTTGGCGAGGAATATATACACATAAGAATGTACTTGGAAAGAGATTTGTACTTGCTGCAACAATATTTTTCTTTTTTATCATCACTACTCGAGAAAATCGCTGGGTTTCATGGCTCGGCTATATTACTTCGGGAATACTTGTATTACTCTCTAAATCAGCATCATCTTTAGGCAATTTGATAATCATGACAGCAGCTGTTTTTATATATTATCAAATTTTACGATTGAAGTATAAAATAATGATGCCTATTTTAATGTTGTTCTCAACCTTAAGCGTAGTTTTTTATGTCTGGTTTGTTACACAAGCTGACGCTATTCTGGGCTTAGTAGGTAAGGACACAACACTCACTGGACGCTCAGAATTATGGCCTGCTGTGTTTGAAATGATTGAGAAAAACCCGTGGCTAGGATATGGTTATGGAGCATTCTGGCAAAATTCTAATGATGAGCATAATCTTATTATACAAGCGATAAAGTGGAATGCTCCTAATGCTCACAATGGTTTTCTGGATATCGGGCTAGGCTTGGGTCTATTAGGATTTTCAATTTTTATAATTGGATTCATTATTAATTTTTTGAGAGCAATATATTTAATCCGGTTGAATGAAACCTATATAAATTCTTGGCTCCTAGTTTATCTTACCTTCATTATCCTTTCAAACTTAACTGAAACTACATTGGCAGAGCAAAATAGTCTGGAGTGGGTTCTTTATGTATCAGCAGTATTTTCGAGTAAAATATATACAAACCAAATCTATAAAAATATAATCGATAGACCTCTTACATAGATGGGTTTGAGCATTTGGCTTGGCTGCGATCGCATTACAGACAGAGTAAATAAAAATTATTTTTCTGCCGCTTTCCATGAAAAAGCAATCATGCTATTGTTTGTGCAGATTGAGCGATCGCTAGAATTCGCTTTCAAAGTTTCAACCCAGTCGGATAACGTAGTATGTTATACCTATTTAACTTTAGTTAAGCTTAAAGTAAGCATAGACTGCCATAGCATATGCTTTTAATTAAGTATTAATTTTTATATTAATAAAACTAATACCTGCTAATACCTGTATATGATTTCAGCGTTTTGCAACTCAAATAGTCTATACAAGACTATGTGTCATATTGTAAAATAGTATCAGGATTATACAATAGCTGTGATTTGTAGCTGCTCTGAGTAGATCAATATTGAATTTCTCACTTAAAACCTGTACTTTTGAAGATTTATGTCAGAAAAATCTATGGAATCTAGAGAATCTATTGATTTAGACCTTAGTCGTTATTTATTGATATTGAAACGATGGTGGTTACCTGCTGCCAGTATATTTGCAGCGACAGTCATGCTTAGTGCTGTATCTACACAATTTATGAAGCCATCCTATGAAGCTGAAGGAAAACTGTTATTTAGAATTTCCTCCTTTAAAGTCATAGGTTCTAATCTTTTGCCTAGTAACTCTGAAGGAAGAGATGCAGGAGATTTGAAATCCCTACTATCAACTCAAAATCCGATCAACACTCAAATAGAAGTTATTTCTTCCCCTGGTTTATTACAGCAGGCAATAGACAAACTACAACTCAAAAACAAAGAAGGGAACCCTCGGAACGTAAAAGCTCTACAACAATCCCTAGTTCTAAAAATTATTGGTGGGACAGATGTATTGCGAATTACATATACCAGCCTCGATCCTGAAGAAGCAGCGTCAGTAGTCAATACAGTCATGAATATTTATTTAGAAAATGATATTCTGACAAATCGTTCTGAGGCCGCAGCAACTCGTCAATTTCTTGCCAAGCAACTACCTAAAACTCAAGCCGCTGTTGATAATGCAGAAGTAGCACTACGTATATTTAAGCAGAAGTATCGCATTGCAGACTTACCAGAGGAGACAAGGTCAGCCGTTAGCATTATTGGGGATCTAGACAAGGAGATTAATAGTGTTCAGGCGCAACTGGATGAAGTCAACGCCCAAACCAATGAACTACGTCAGAAAGTAGATCTAAATTCTCAGAATGCGATCGCTGTAAGTGCCCTCAGTCAGTCACCTGCAGTGCAGGGAGTTCTAACACAACTTCAAGATATTGATCGGCAGTTAGCAACTGAGCGTAGCCGTTTCCAAGATGACAATCCCATAATTGTTAATCTAGAAGCCAGAAAAGCTAACTTGAGAACCCTCCTACAACAGCAAATTTCCCAGACTGTAGGTAATCAAACACAACTTCCACAGAGTCTATTGCAGATTGGAGAACTCAGACAAAACCTGATCCAAAGTTTTCTGCAGTCAGAAATACAACGCTTTGGCTTAACCAAAAGACTCTCCTCTCTGTATAATTCCCGTTCTAGTTACGAACAACGAGTGAAAATTCTGCCCCAGTTGGCACAAAATGAGCGGGAATTACAACGGAAAATTGATGTTGCAGAATCGACCTATCAAACTTTATTGAAAAAGGTTCAAGAATTACAGTTAGTAGAGAATATAAATACAGCCAGTTCCCGGATTATTGCTCAGGCATCTGTGCCCAGTCGGTCAGTATCAGGAAAAAAAGCCATCGTCTTGGTGATCGGAGTGACGTTCGGTTTATTTTTGGCCACTACAACTGTACTGTTGCTAGCCATGAGAGATCGATCTCTAAAAACACTTAAAGAAATTAGAGAGGTATTTGGATATACTCTACTGGGAATTGTTCCTTTGTCTGTTAAAAAGGTTCGCTCTCGTTATTCAGATGTAGAATCAACAACTCAAACAATCGCCGTCAGAGATACGCCCCACTCCTTAACCAGTGAAATGTATCGGATGATTCAAGCCAATCTGAAATTTCTGAGTTCAGATAAAGTGCTTAAAACTATCGTAGTAACTAGCGCAGTTCCAAAGGAAGGCAAGTCTACAGTTTCAGCTAATTTGGCTGCGGCGATCGCTCAACTAGGACGTAAAGTTTTATTAATTGATGCAGATATGCGAGTTCCTTCTCAGCATCATCTCTGGCAACTAACCAATGCAGTTGGTTTGAGTGAAGTTCTTGTAGGTCAGGCTGAATTTGACATTGCTGTATCTAAGGTAATGGATAACCTTGATGTATTAACTGCTGGAGTTACACCTCCCAACCCACTTGCTTTGCTTGACTCAAAACGAATGGCATCACTAATTGAAAATTTTTCATCTCAATATAATTATGACTTTGTAATTATTGATGCCCCTCCCCTACTTTTAGCAGCCGATGCTTTGACTTTAAGCCAAATGACCGATGGAATTTTATTAGTAGCACGACCTGGGGTAATAGATTCTAATAGTGCTAATGCTGCTCAAGAGATGTTAGAGAGATCCAATTACAACGTTTTAGGTTTAGTAGTGAATGGAATCATTGAGAAAAATGAATCTAGTAGTTATATGTATCATGGTCACGAATATTTTAAAGCAAGGGAGTTGACAAAAGAGTTTAAGGGACTTGTAAAAAAATAAAGCCTTCCAAATTTAGGGGCTACTACAAGAGATATCAATAAACTATTAGCCTGATTCATGTGACAGGTTGAGATGCACAAAGAATATGGGTTAGAACTTACAGTTCGCCCATTTTTATTAGAGTTAGGAAAATTCAAGAATCTAGTTTTAATCAGGGATTGAGATATACAAAGTGTATTGCTGCTGAAGCAAAAACTTGGTTTAGGACGCAAGTAACCATGCATTAAGGTAGCCTGACGTAGGTATTACCCTATATTCGCAAACGTTAAAATCTTTATTATTTATTTCATCCCACACTTTCTCAAAGTCCTTAAAAAATAAGCTAATGGTGAGTTACAACAAAAACGGGTTGTAGACAAAAATGCTGTATAAATCAGCCTTTTGCCATACAACCCGATGCCCATACTCTTAACTACTACCGTCTTTCAAGTGCCCCTCTATCGGGTGCTAAACCCTGTTCACGAGGGTTGCCTAGAAAATCGGTTTTTACACTATTGAACCTAGTACCAGTATTGATTGCCGGACTATTCGACTTCAGTCTAAAGTCACCAGCCGAAGGATTTACAAAAAGTGGATCTCCACTAGTATCATTAGGTCCGGAAGCCCTAATAAACGTACTATTAGCGTTGTGGTTGTAGTTAAAAGTGACGTTCTTACTACCCCCCTTCGAGTTTATCGGTTTGCCACGTTCACCAAAAAGAATATTATTGAGAACCTTGACATTTGCAGAAGTATTAGTCATGATTTGCCCGTCTGTAAATCCTGGAGTCTGGTTATTCAGATAAACAGTGTTGTAGACAATATCGACATGGTCACTTTTGAATGTATGAATACCCGTACCACCATTTTTATATGAGATGTTGTTGGCAATCAAAGTACGTCCTCCATACGCACTCATTTTTGATCCCTTCTCATCATTTCTTGAACGATCAATAATAATGCCATTACCATCTTGGATCTTTCCAGTGCTAAGGTCGGGAACAAGCATTTTATTGTTGTAGATCTTGTTACTTGTTATGAACATCTTGTAGTTCCGGTTATTGTCGGAACCCCAATTTTTAAGCAGCGAAATGCCACTCGCGCTGTAGACTGAGTACCAGGCATTATTGAATACCTCGTTATTATCTACTGTTACATAGTCAGAAGCTATGATTGAAATACCCGCGCCTCCACAATCATGTATTATGTTGTTCCGAATAACTATATGGTTGGGGCGACCATTTACATTTTTTCGTCCGTCCAAGGAGATGCAATTTCCATTGGTTAGCGGATTTGAGTCGTTATACCTCTGACTCATCGCATAAGAAAGCGTTATGTTCTTATTGTTCCCTTCAATCTCCAGCCCCTTTATCAAGATATACGAAATGTTATTTGAAAGCAAAATTCCATGCCATCCATTTAGCTGAAGTTTTGGCCGATGTCCAGGATATGCTTCATATCTAATCCATTTACCTACCCTTCCAGAGCGTTTGATATGTACTACAGATCCCGTCGGGTATTCATTCTTGTACGTCCCCGCCATTATACGTACCGTGTCTCCAGGACAAGTAATATCTGCCGCCCTTTGAATTGTCTTAAAGGCATCTTTGACAGAGGTTCCGCTATCTCCGTCGTTTCCTTCACCAGCATTAACATAGTATATTTTCGTCGTCTGAGTTGGACAACTTGAAGCCTGACTGATCAGCTTGCGGCTGGGTAGTGGCATTTCCTGAACACTGGATGACGGACGAATATCTCTAACTAAAGATTCTGTTATTCTCTTTCCTTCAACCAAACCAGTTAATGCCCAGGGAAGCATAAGAGATACGCTCAAACTGAGAAAACCTAAACCATGAATCATCATAGGGAAAAAATAGGGTATGTTGCAAAAATTCAATGATCAACAGTTAGTAACTCTAGCCTTAGTAACTAACTCAGTATTGATTACGGTCGTATAGCTGCCATATGTAAGTTTATACGCGACTTTTTAGGTTTGCACCTGCGATTTTTCACGTAAATATGGCTGAAATGACGTTTTAGCTGGTGTTCCAAAAAATGGCGAAGGTCTGGCAAAAGCACTGAAGGAAAATCATCAGTATCCAAAGCTACCCATTAAGGGACATCAAGCAACCGTACAAATGGCGTCATTTCCAACTTGACAATCATTCTACTGTGTATATGCGGTATCTATGGTTAAGATAGTGTATCTCTCATCAATCAGTTAATTTACTTAAATAATCCTTATGATAATGATAATCATAAATTCGCTAAAAACAAGGCAGAGACTAACATTATTCGCCTCTGCTTCTAAAATATTCTCATTATCACAAGATCTAAAGATAACTACAACAAGGTTTGAAAAGCCTATCAATGTAGATCAAGAGTTTTTAATAAAAACTTTAGACCATACAGCATTTGTCAAAACGAGTAATACTGCCTAAAATTTTTTCATAAACAGTATGCAATATGCTTTTGTAGCAGTCAAGATGCAATGATAGTGCCATATTGGGGACGGAGTGGTTGACCAACGCCCCCAATTTACATCCAGATATTAAAGTCCGAACACTCTCAGAAGACTAAATATAACACCTAGAGGTCCAGCTATAGTGTTTGTGGTATCGCCAGTCTGAGCTAAACCAGATCGAGTGACTACCACAACGTCATTATTGCGGAGTATGGGATTAGTTTGCTCATTGATTCCAGCGGAGAAATCCACTTTTACTATACGTTTAGTAACAGAACCATTAGGGTTGAGGCGAATCAAATCAACAGCCTCACTACTAGCTCTGGCATCATTAAATCCGCCAGCAGCGAGTATAGCTTGATTTAAAGAGCTATTGGGCTGAATGTCTGTTAACCCTGGTCTTTTAACTTCGCCCACTACACCAACTTGAATGCGTGTAGGAGATAAAGTAGTGGTAGCTAATTGAGTAGCTTCTGCGGGATTGATTTCAGTTGCCGTCGGAATAACAATCGTATCTCCGTCTTGCACGATGATGTCTTGATTGGCATCACCACTCTGCAATAGTTGCCAAAGATTGATATCTATAGCTTGTTCTTGCCCATTTCTGGTAGGTCGGCGTAACCTGAGATTACGAACATCAGCCTGTGCTGTAATTCCCCCAGCTAGTTGAATTACCCGCGTCACATTTGGTAGACCAGTGGGAGTGCCACTGCCACTGGTAGCGGTTCCGCCTCCCTGTCCATCTGTGCTACCCGCGGTGACAAGATACGAACCTGGACGGTTAACTTCACCAATAATTGTTACCGTGCGGGGTGTGGTTTGGCTAGCGGCAAAGTTAGCTGCAAATATATTGCGGGATTCTGCGACGTTGAAATTAGTTGCAGTTGGCACAAATATGGTGTCTCCATCCCGCAAGGTAATATCCTGTGATAATCTGCCCGTTTGGATGAGTTCCTTCAAATTGACGGTGGCGATCGCGACTTCTTCTGTAGAACGTCCTAATTTTTTACGCCGCAATTCAACTTGAGTCACATCCGCAGCCAAGGTTACACCCTGCGCTGTTGTCAGTGCGGCTAATACAGTCGGGTATTGTACGCCTGGATTGTCTCCGGCACCTCCGCTTAAGCTCAGAGTATAAGCTCCTGGACGTGTCACTTCTCCGGCAACGAAAACGTTGATGGGACGAGGCGATAACAGATTGACTGAGATCAAGGGGCGTTTGAGGAAGCGACCATATCTTCTACTAATTTCGTCAGAAGCCTGTTCAGCGGTTAGACCGAGGACTGACACACTGCCAATCAAAGGTAGGTTGATTGCTCCACCTGGCGGAATTTGGTACTCACCTGTATATTCAGGTACTTCAAATACATTTACACGGATGCGATCGCCGCCCCCTAATGCGTAATTACTATCTAATGGTGTTTGTGTTGTTGGTGATTGTGTAGTTGGTGATACTGGTTGTCCCTGAGCTAAACTGGCAGATGACACAACGGCATGGACAGCAGTTAACAAAGCCACACCTACAACTGGCTGAATTAGGAATTTAAACAAAATTGTGTTAAGCATATTTACCTGAGACTCTGAAACTACAATCAATAAAGTATTGTCTAAACATTTTTATTTTGACTATACCTAAGTATTCAAGTTCCCCAACATTCTTATTTTCGTCGAAAAGTGTGATTTCCCGGAGGAAATTTGTTCATTGAATTTGAATTTTTAATGAAGTTAATTTAAAGTTAACTCTGCTTGAATAGAACAATTCTCAAAAAATATAGCACTTACGCAACTAAACGCAGTTTACACAATAAATTTACTGTTAACCAACAAAGGACTTACAAATAAAATTTTCTTGTCAAAGTCAATTTAATGACATTCAAACTGGGATTCAAAATCTGCTATGACTACCAAAATTATGAACAAGCTCATTAAATAAAGACAAATAACCTTAATAAAGAGGTCGGAATTTTATTTTTAGTGAGTTTGTTTGAGAATTGTAAACTCAAAAAGGCAGGAATTTTGGGTTTTGTTCCTCAAGCTAATCCACAATTTACTATTTGGCAAGCAGCAAGAAGACTAATTCAGTGAGTTATTTTTTATTTGAATTTGTTCAATAAAAAATTCTTCTAGGGAGCGACGCGACAAGGTTATGGCAATAATTTTACCATCCATGAGACGAAGACTAGCGAGGAAATCATAGTAATCGTCTTGTAGTATACCTTGCCAAGAACCATCAGGCTCAAATCTGAGAGTGGGTAGCCATTTTTTGAGAATTTCCCAGTCACCACCTTGACCTTTAACATGATATGTGGTGTTACCGCCTAAAAGATCATTGAGGGAACCAGAGCAAATTAATTCACCTTGAGCAAGGATGGCAATACGATCGCAAATCTGTTCTACTTCACTCAGAATGTGACTATTGAAGAAAATCGTTTTACCAGCGGCTTTTAGCGCCAGGATAATTTCCCGCATTTGGTAGCGTCCTACAGGATCAAGACCAGACATTGGTTCATCCAGAAAAACCAAATCTGGCTCGTTAATTAACGCCTGTGCCATACCAATACGTTGTAGCATTCCTTTAGAATAGCGGCGCAGGAGCTTTTTTTTGGCATCGACTTGGGATAAACCCACTAATTCCAGCAGTTGCGGAATGCGTTGCCGTTGGACACTGTGGGGAATTTGGAATAGTCCAGCGGCTAGCTGCAAAAACTCCCAGCCGGTGAGATAGTCATACAAATAGGGATTTTCCGGCAGATAGCCAATATGTTGTTTAACACTGCGATCGCCTATCGCCTTACCCAATAATAATCCCCGTCCAGAGGTGGGACGAATAATTCCCAGCAATAATTTTAAAAGCGTAGTTTTACCAGCACCGTTTGGCCCCAGCAACCCAAAGGTTTCGCCTTTGTAAACTGTTAAAGAACAGTTTTTCAGAGATACAACTTTTTGATTTAGCCAAAAACCAGTGCGATAGACTTTTCGCAACTCAGAAGTTAGGACTACTGGTGGAGTGTCGGTCGTATTAAGTTGAGAATTAGGGTCATCTGCAACAGACTTCATCTCGGTTTAATTACAAGTTACCAGCTTAGGATTAATTACAAGTTACCGGGTAGGCTGATAATAACCGCCACTATGCGGTGTGTCAATTATCCCAAACTGGGGAGGTTCCCAGTAACACAGAAAGCCCCTTGACTCCTTTTATAGAAAGCCCTTAGAACTGGGAATCAAGCCAGCACGACGGGGATCAATTTCTACTGCTAGTCGCGTTGCCCTCGCAAACGCCTTAAATGTTGCTTCAATGATGTGATGGGAATTAATGCCATCCAGTTGCCGAATGTGCAGTGTCATTTGGCTATGGTTCACTAGTGCCACAAAGAATTCGCGCACCAGTTGGGTGTCATAGGTTCCTACCCGTTGAGTAGGAATTTGCAAGCCGTAGCTGAGGTGAGGACGACCAGAAAAGTCTAGCGCTACCTGAACTAAGGCTTCATCCAGTGGCGCAAGGAAATTACCAAAGCGGACAATGCCTTTCCTGTCGCCTAGTGCTTGATTCAAAGCTTGCCCCAAGGTAATGCCTACATCTTCGTTGGTGTGGTGGTCATCAATTTCCCAGTCTCCCTTGGCTTGGACATTTAGATCAATCAACCCGTGGGAGGCAATTTGATGCAACATATGATCCAAAAATGGAACGCCTGTCGCCGCCGTGCAAGTTCCTCTACCATCCAAATTGATCGTAACCTGCACATCAGTTTCACCAGTGGTACGGTGAACGGTGGCAATCCGAGGGGCTTTAGTTGACTCGTCGTAGTTTGAAGAATTAAGTTGGCGATTGGTTGTTTGCATAGGAAATGGGGAGTAGGGAGTGGGGAGTGGGGAATTGGGAATTGGGAATTGGGAATTGTTCGCTTGCTCTCCTTACTTTCCCTACTCCCCAAATTATCTTACATTCCCATAATTTCATATCCTGCATCTACATAGAGAACTTGTCCGGTAATGCCACTGGACAAATCACTACACAAGAAAGCCGCAGCGTTGCCTACTTCTAGCTGAGTGACGGTGCGTTTTAGGGGAGCTACTTTCTCTACATGATGAATCATATCCAAAATACCACCCACTGCTGAAGATGCTAAGGTGCGGATGGGGCCGGCAGAGATGGCATTGACGCGGATATTTTGCGAACCTAGTTCAGCGGCCAGGTAACGCACACTAATTTCTAATCCAGCCTTGGCAACTCCCATGACGTTATAGTTGGGAATCGCCTTGACACCACCTAAATATGTGAGGGTAACGATACTACCTCCCTCTGTCATCAAAGGTTTGGCTGCACCACTTAACTGCACTAGCGAGTAGGTACTGATTTCTAAGGCCGTGTTGAAGCCAGAACGAGAGGTTTGGCTAAAATCTCCAGTCAAATCGTCTTTGCTAGCAAAGGCCAGACAGTGAATCAGGATATCTAGCTTTCCCCACTTCTGGCGTACTGTTTCAAAGGTAGATTGAATTTGTTCGTCGTCTTGGACATTACAAGGAAGAAATAAGCTGGGTTTGAGGGGTTCTACTAATTCGGCAACTTTTGTCTCCATTTTGCCGCGTTCATCCGGCAGGTAGGTAATACCCAGGTTTGCCCCGGCTTTGTGCAGTTGTTGGGCGATGCCCCAGGCGATCGAGCGGTTATTGGCAATACCTGTAACAAGAGCATTTTTTCCAGTCAGATTTAGCATATAAATTGTTAATGCGATCGATCATTAGGAGCATACTAGAATCTGAGGCACGTTTTGTCTTTGTTTTACACAGGATTTGCAAAAATGAATGTTGGCAAGAGTGTTTTCTGTGACAAAATTCTTGATTTTTTATAAAGATATTCTCAAAATATCTTTATTTGTTCTTTAAAAAACCTCGTTAATACCGCTATTAAAACTACTTATCAAGAACTAATAGCTGAAAGGATCAACAATTATGTATCATTATAAACAAAGAGTTGTGAAGAGATTAGTTTGAGTATAGGAAAGTACAGAAAGGTTGACGGTGCTTTATTCATTTTTCAGGTGTATTCTTAGGTAATCAGTTTTTGTTTTTCCGGCATTGGGTAGGGGAAGGGAGATGATCGTGACACAAGATAAAGCCCTAGCAAATGTATTTCGTCAGATGGCGACCGGGGCGTTTCCGCCAGTTGTGGAAACGTTTGAACGCAATAAAACGATCTTTTTTCCTGGCGATC
Organism: Nostoc sp.; assembly: GCF_041747015.1. Lineage (GTDB taxonomy): Bacteria > Cyanobacteriota > Cyanobacteriia > Cyanobacteriales > Nostocaceae > Nostoc. Next base: position 82 of record NZ_JBGTFY010000419.1, on the reverse strand, counting down.
CTGCCGAACGAGTTTATTTTCTTTTGAAAGGTGCTGTTAAACTTTCCAGGGTGTACGAGGCAGGAGAGGAAATAACGGTAGC
>NZ_JBGTFY010000418.1:0-4056 GCF_041747015.1 Nostoc sp. | reverse complement strand
TCAAGTATTTATACTTAATTATTCGACCTAATTGTTTTTTTAGCCATTGCCTCTGGCTGAAAAACTAGTTATTTTGTACTATATTTTCAATTCCAAAATCGGGGTTAATACCCTATTTTTTCCAAAATGAGAATTGCTGATCAGGAATTCCCAGATTTGCATTTCCAGCTTCTTGTACTGTTAAAACATCATGTCCCATTGTTCGCAGTAGTTCACTTACTTTCCGTGGGAACTGCTCATCAGCATATAAACGCGCCATTATTTAAGCAACCTCATTAGCGCGGATAGCAGCTTCAATTTCTTCAGGATAAGCATCTGCATATATCCAAGTGTTAACTAAATCGGCTGCACTAATATGAGGATAATCTTGCAAAAGTTGTGCTTCAGTAATGCCAAGACAACGCGCTTCAACTAATAGCCAAATAGCAATGCGGGTTCCAGCAATACAAGCTTCTCCACCGCAAACACCAGGTGTTTTAGTAATACCTTTAGCTCCAATATTGATAGTTTGAGTTAGACTTTGGATAATTGCTGCTTTTTCTGTTGGGGGTAGTGCTAGGACTTGATTTTCTAGTTCTTGGAGAGTCATAGAGTAACTGGCTAAATTTTTACTTTATTTGCTTAATTGTAGCGACTGGGATAGAATGAGCAATCGCTACAAGCTAAATTAATATTTAGGATATTTTTGGAGTCATATTTTTTGCTAAAAAACAGCAACAATTGATACAAGTTAATTTTTGGAAAAACTACTATTCATTACAACTTAAAAAAAAAATAATGGGGACAATGGGGAAAGAAAAAACCTGTTAATTTGCGCTCGGAGACGAATAATGGTAGCGATGTCTACGACAGGCAATGCCCACGCAGAGAACGTTCAACATCGGCTAACTATACAAACTGTAGAAATTGCCCCTAACACAACGGCGATTCGCTCTCTTGATTGGGACCGCGATCGCTTCGATATCGAATTCGGACTGCAAAACGGCACAACCTACAATTCATATCTAATTAGGGGTGAACAAACAGTTTTGATTGATACTTCTCACCAGAAGTTTCGCGATCTGTATTTAGAGACTCTCAAAGGTCTTGTCAACCCCAAAACAATTGATTATATAATTGTCAGCCACACAGAGCCAGATCATAGCGGCTTGGTGGAAGATGTTCTTCAATTAGCTCCTAGAGCTACCGTCTTAGCCTCAAAAGTTGCGCTGCAATTTTTAGAAGGCTTAGTACACGATCCTTTTTCTAAACGGATTGTAAAAACTGGCGATCGCATTGATATCGGCAAAGGACACGAAATCGAATTCGTGAGTGCGCCTAACCTGCACTGGCCAGATACAATCTTTAGCTTTGACCGCAAAACCCAAATTCTCTACACCTGTGATGCTTTTGGGATGCACTTTTGCGACGATCGCACCTTCGATGAAGATTTAGAAGCGATCGAAGCTGACTTCAGATTTTACTACGACTGCTTGATGGGACCTAACTCTCGTTCGCTGCTGAATGCGATGAAGCGAATGGGTGATCTTGGGAAGATTAATATTATCGCCAACGGTCACGGTCCCCTACTATACCACCATCTAGATGTTCTAACCGGGTGCTACGAAAATTGGAGCCAAAAACAAGCTAAAGCAGAAACCACCATCGGCTTGTTTTTTGTCTCAGATTACGGCTATGGCGAACGCCTTGGTCATGCAATTGCCGAAGGTATACAGAAAACTGGGGTTGGGGTAGAAGTCCTCGATTTGAGTACTGCTGAGAGCCAAGAAATCCAAGAATTAGCCGGTAGAGCAGCTGGGATCATTATCGGTATGCCTCCGACTAGCGACGCCGCCGCTCAAGCTAGTATCAGTTCGGTGCTAGCTGTTGCCAAGAACAAGCAAATGGTTGGGCTGTTTGAATGTTACGGTGGGGATGATGAACCCATTGATACACTCCGCAGAAAATTTCTCGACTCTGGTATCAAAGAAGCTTTCCCAGCGATTCGGATTAGAGAAGCTCCCACTGCATCTACATTTCAGTTGTGTGAAGAAGCGGGTAAAGACTTCGGACAATTGCTAGTGCGCGATCGCAACATCAAGCAAATCAAGTCCCTTGATGTCAACATGGAAAAGGCGCTGGGTCGCATTAGTAGTGGACTGTATATAGTCACTACTAAAAAAGAAAATGTATCAAGTGCAATGCTGGCATCTTGGGTAACACAAGCAAGTTTGCAACCATTAGGATTGACAATTGCCGTTGCCAAAGACCGCGCCATTGATTCCTTAATGCAAGTAGGCGATCGCTTCGTCCTCAACGTTTTGGAAGAAGGCAATTATCAAGAACTCAAGAAGCACTTTCTCAAGCGCTTGCATCCCGGTGCTGACCGATTTGCTGGAGTGAAAACTCAAACCGCGAAAAACGGTTCTCCGATTTTAACTGATGCTCTAGCATACATCGAATGTGAAATCCAGAGCAGCATGGAATGCAGCGACCACTGGATTTTATACTGCACCGTCCAAGAAGGTCGTGTTTCCAAAAATGATGGACTGACAGCCGTTCGCCATCGGAAAGTAGGTAATTACTATTAATCGAAACAGTGCTGAGTCATGAGTGCTGAGTCAATACGGTTCGGTTAGGTGCATAGTCCTTAAAGATCCCCCTTAGTCCACGCCAGATCCTTCAAGTCGGGAAACCGCAAGGGCGGACTGGCTCCCCTTAAAAAGGGGGAAAAAGAGCCATCCATTCTTAGCCCCCCTTTTTAAGGGGGGTTGGGGGGATCAAGTCTTATCCGAATCGTATTGAGAGATGAAAGGGAGAGTTGGAACTTAAAGTTTCAGGCTCAAAAGCGCAACTTCCAGGTTAAAAGGCTCAACGTCGAGGCTAAAAGGCTCAAAGTCCAGGCTAAAAGGCTCAACGTCTAGGCTCAGAACCTCATCTCCCTCATCTTCTCCAATGCCCAATGCCCAATGCCCAATTCCCAAACTTTAAAACAGTTATGCCCAATTCCAAGCCACGCGACGTACAAGTTCTGCCAATTGCTACAAATACTAAAGCTATCAGAGCGCGTAGTTGGTCACGTCTACGGTTTGAAATTGAATACGCACTTGAAAGAGGTACTACCTCCAATTGCTATTTAATTGAAGCTGATAAAACCGCACTTATTGATCCACCCCCAGAAAGCTTTACCGAAATTTATTTAGAAGCATTACGGCAGACTGTAGATTTGCAACGTTTGGATTATATAATCCTCGGTCATTTTAATCCCAACCGAGTTGCAACCCTCAAAGCAATTTTAGAATTAGCACCACAGGTAACTTTTGTCTGTTCCCTTCCTGGTGCAAACAATTTGCGTGCTGCTTTCCTAGAGAAAGATTTGAACGTCCTAGTAATGCGTGGGAAAGAAACTCTGGATTTAGGCAAAGGTCATGTTTTAAAATTCCTCCCCACTCCCAGTCCACGCTGGCCAGAAGGACTTTGTACCTACGACCAGCAAACCCAAATTCTTTACACAGATAAGTTATTTGCAACTCATCTCTGTGGCGATGAAGTGTTTGATGATAACTGGGAAGCGCTCAAAGAAGACCAGCGTTACTATTTTAACTGCCTGATGGCTCCCCAAGCTCCTCATGTGGAAGCAGCTTTGGAGAAAATATCAGATTTGCCGGTGAGAATGTATGCTGTGGGTCACGGTCCCTTAGTCCGCACCAGCTTAATCGAACTTACCAAAGCTTATGGAGAATGGAGCCGTTCTCACAACGATCGCGAGATTTCTGTAGCTCTACTATATGCTTCAGCTTACGGGAATACGGCGACTTTAGCCCAAGCGATCGCTCTGGGACTAACTAAAGGTGGAGTCGCAGTCAAATCAATCAACTGCGAATTTGCTACCCCTGATGAAGTTCGCATCAACCTAGCACAGTCAGACGGTTTTATCATCGGTTCGCCCACCATCGGCGGTCATGCGCCGACTCCCATTCATACTGCTTTAGGGATTGTGTTATCGAGCGGTGACAACAGCAAACTTGCCGGAGTCTTTGGTTCCTATGGCTGGAGCGGTGAAGCATTTGATTTAAT
>NZ_JBGTFY010000417.1:0-7196 GCF_041747015.1 Nostoc sp. | reverse complement strand
CGGAAAGTCAATTCCGACGCTCGATGACTCGCTACCGCTTCTCTACGAGACGCTACGCGAACGCTATCATTGCCCAGAATTCATCCCACGCTCCCCTGAGTACAGGGTGAGACGTGGGGCTTCTTCTGCTCTAGCTAAAATTATCAGCAATGTCAGATATTTATCAACAGTGGTCAGTTGCACTTCCTACCAACCACTGAGGATTTTCATGCTGATATTGCTTGATAGTTAATCAATAACTAAGTAAATTCCCCAAATCGCCATTGCCCGCAGGTAAGTGCTAGCGCGGAAAGTACCAGATGCGGTGATAGCTTCGGGCGTGCGAAATTGCAGACCATTGTTGTAAATTTGCTGCACCACAGCTTGCGTCAACTTAAATGCTTCATCCTTCATTCCCATCTGCACAAGAAAAGCCGCCAGCCCAAAGTTTATCCCTGTCCAAACTTCCAGGGGATGAGTGGCTTGAGGGTTTTCTGGTGAACCGTCAGGACGAACACCATTAACTGCACCAAACTCACCTTTGCAGAATTTCAGAAAGCAAGCATCATAAATAGTTTTCAGGGCAGAAACAGCCCGATCGCTCGGTACAATATCAGGTAAGTCCAGCAATTTAGCATAGAACTGTCCGCACAATTGATCTGCCATTACCACATCAGAACCACTTTCACTATCAAGTTTGTAATATTGCCCATTCCAGAGTTTTTCTTGGTAAATAGGAAGAGATTGTTGTAACCAAGTTTCATAGATGGATTTTTGTAACGCCAACTGTGCTGCGTTACTTTGGCGGTGTATTAATAAGATATCGTTGATGGCGATCGCAGCCTCCAGCGCTGCTAACCACAATCCACCACAATAGGCGCTAACACCCTGCAACCGCCAATCATCAAAGGTTTGATCAGGCGCACCAGAATTTTCGGGAATTCCATCACCATCAAGGTCAAAAGTTTTCAGGTAGTCGAGGGTTTGAACGATCGCACTCCAACAATCTGCCAAGAATTCTACATCGTCAGCACCCGTGAGCAGAAAATCGCGGTATACTTGCAAGACAAAATCACTACCTAAATCTTTCCACAAATTGCAATCTTGATAGCTGGTGTAGTTGGTTTTCTCCCAAACGTGTTCATTCGGTGCGCCTAAATCGTGGGGTGTTGCACCTACGACTTTGCGAACGGCGATGGGACTTTCAGCTTTGATTGTCATGTAATAGCCAATTATCCGGGGAGTATCATCACCTTGAGGAATCGCCCGTGCAAATGCCCGCATCACTGACTTTTCCAGTTCTGGAAACAGCATCAGCAGCGCAAAAGAGCCATACAGCCGTACGTCTAAACTTTCATACCAACGGTAATCTAGACACTCCAGCACTGCAAACTGACCGATGGGGTCAAGTTCCGATGCAGCACTCCAGAGAGTACCGCCACTGGTGAGATCGTAAAGCTCGTTAAATAGAGCCATTTTAAACCAGTTGGGTAAATCTTCCCGGTCGAGAATGGGTTGTTGCCAACTTTGAATTTGCGATCGCCAACTTTGGTATTCTTGTAGGGCAGTGGATGCGATCGCCCAAGCATTATCACCACTTTTACCAAAAAAGTCTGTATATCTGCGATAATAATTAACTCCAGCAGCAAATTCTGTGATGGGGAGATCCCAAGCAAGGACAAAGGGGATTTCGAGAGTTTCGCCTGGTTGGAGAGCAAAACGAAGTGCGATGCCTGCGGCCGGCGTAGCCATCGCAGTTCCTAATTGTGTATTATTTGCCGCTGGAATCGTATCTAGATAATTAGGCAAAGAGCCATCTTTAGCAAAGCTTTCCCATATTTCCTCACCCGTTCCTTCAGGATTCCAGCGAGTATGGTGAAATACCTCTACTTGGGGATGTTTCAGCGTCGCAATACACCAAGTTCCGTCACCTTCTTGCAAAGGTTCATCACTATCAACCCGACCTAAAACACAGCCAAACTGTTGTGTATTTTCAACTATCTGGTTATAGTTTCCTTGACTTTCGCCCCAGCGCGGTTGGTATTCGTAAACCGGACTACCATCATCACGCACCCGCACTTCGGGAGATTTCAGGGCGTTCGTAAACCAGCCCACCATATTTTGCCAAGTGAGCATGATGCTGAGAGTAATCGGTGCATCTGTGGAGTTATGAGCATTCCAGAGGAATATTGCCACAGGGTAGCTACTTTCTTGGTAATTACCTGCCCAGATTGGAGAAAACTGCTCACAGGTCAACTGTGTTTGAAATACATTTTCATATACAAACCAGCTACGTGGATATAGGGCGTGATAATTGCCCGTTCCCTCTGTGCTGGCAAGTGTTGGATACCATTGCCAAGCTTTGAGAGTGCCATCATCGGGTGCTTGGGTAGATAAAGCGTAGGCTTGGGAAGATGTACCATTGGATTCAAACACACTGAATTGACAAGCAGGGACATTTTTGAAGGTATGCTCACCACCGTCGATGTGCCACAGGTTAAAGTCTCCCCGTGAAGAGCGACCGATGCAACCTGCACCAAAGCCACCCAAAGGCATACCATGCCAAGGGCCATCATCGATATTGCTAGCGTAGCGAACGGTATAAGGTTTGTCCCAGCCTAAACCGATGGGACGGTTCCAAGTGCAAGAGGGAATTTTTGAGGAGAGTTGATTTGTCATCGCCTAATGTTACAGCGTGCAGTTACGTCAATGAAGACTAGCGCGATGTGTGATTTTTCTCAAGGGGCATAACGATGTAAGGGCACGGCAATGCCCATTGGTGTCAACTTAACGTAAAAACCAGTCTAGAAAAAGCTTTTAGAGATTGTCTCGTTCCCAGTCTCCGACTGGGAATGCCTAGTGGGAGGCTCTGCCTCCCAAATTCGCGGCAGAGCCGCTTTTGATTTGCATTTCTAGCCTCTGGCTAGAAACGAGGTTTTAAAGGGGTTTGGGCTTAACTTGACACCAATGGGCAATGCCGTGCCCCTACGTCGTGTTGTTAAAGCTTTGAACTTGGTAATCGTTTTGTATATGTGGGAACTCTAAGAGTAAGCCACATACCGGAGACTAATTTTTATGTCCACAGCCCCAATTAGTGCAACACTAGCGCAATCAGAAAGAGATGCTGTGTTGCAAGCGATCGCCACCATTAAAGAAAAGCTACCATTTTTGATTGATTTAAGTAACGAGGAGCGGAAAGCTTTACCCAAAATGGGAGATAAAAGCCGCGCCTTTGTCAGCAAAGCGTTAGAAGTAGCGACACAGAACCCAGAGTTTTTACCGCGATCGTTTGACCTGGATGAAATGCGGAAGGATGTACAATTGTTTGAGGCGTTGTATCCAGTATTGCTGTCGCTGTCACAATTCCATGAATTGGTGGATGATACATTTTTAGCGGTGGGTAGTGAAGCCTATGCAGCCGCGTTGCAGGTGTATACTTATGCCAAAGTTAGTGGACAAGGCGCTGGTTTAGAGACAGTAGTTGAGGAAATGGGGCAAAGGTTCGCCCGTAAATCTCGGAAAGTCAAGCCTCAAGCAGCAGCGTTGTAGAAAATAACTCGGTGATTGCCCTTCAAAGGTGCAATATTGAGGCTCAGAACTCGGATGTTGGAGTAAATTGCTCGATGTTCCGAGTTCTGAACTCGAAACTTCAACCTCTGAACACGGAATTTCGAGATGAGAACACAAAACTTCGAGCTTTGAACAGCAACATCCGAGATCCAAAGGCGATCGCTTACCCTTTGAACTCGGAACTTCGTGCTTTGAACAGCAACATCCGAGATCCAAAAGTAAATGATGGTGAGTTGAGGGTGTAAACGTAGCCCGTCGGAGCGATCGCTTCCATAATTCCTAGCAGAGTTGGAGGTATAAAGCTTATCCCTGCTAAAACAAAACCTCAAGTGCTGGAATTTTGCTTGTTCTCAGGAAACTTACACTTCACCTCAATTTCAAAATTACTCTCCGCCGAACCTTCAGTTACGAAGGGGATACCAGTTTTTCCGCCTATCTTCAAGCCAAACTTCAGAGTAATCTCTTCAACTTCGGCAGTACCTAAATTTTTAAAAGCGCCAATGGCATATTTGGTATAAGCTCGAATTTGATTGTGAACTTCATCTATCTTGACAAATGCCTCTTCCCGCCAACCAAAGGATTCTTTATCTTCATCAACCTGCGGTGTGGCTACTTCTGGTATATTTGGCGTTTCCTTTGATTCAAACAGAATTGTATATTTTTCCCCATCTTCTTCAAAAACCAAACGTTCTATGTTTGACATCAAACCCTGACCTTTTAAGTGTATTTAGGTTATCTTATTCCTCATAGATAACCTAAATAATATATATATGACTCGTTATGCGCTTGTAGTTGGCATTACAGATTACAAAAGTCCGATTAACAAACTCACAAAACCAGCTACGGATGCAGAAGCGGTGGCGCAAGTACTAAAAGCGCATGGTGATTTTGAGGATATCGCTGTACTCAAAGGGGAAGTTAGTACAAATAAGTTGGCTGAAGCTTTAAAAACACTTTTGCAACAACAAGCAGTTAAAAACGAAGCCCTAATTTACTTTATAGGGCATGGTATCACCGTATCTGACAGCTTAGGAACACAACAAGCATATCTAGCAACCTCTGACTTGACAATTGTCACTCAAGGCAAGCAAATTATTGAACAAACAGGCGGGATTAGTCTTCTGAGCCTGAACAATTTAATTAGAGACTCCGGCTTCAGTAGTTTAGTAGTGCTATTAGATTGCTGTCACAGTGGTTATTTTTTGGAAAACAATCTGCTCAAAACAACTCTTACCGCCTTTAATTTAGAAAGCGATTACTACTTTATTGCAGCTTGCAGACCTTTTCAAGAAGCTTATGCCTACAGAAGCGCACAACACAGTATTTTTTCAACTGCTTTGCTGGCAGGGTTATCACCAGAGAAGGCTAATCAGCATGGACAGGTGACAAGTGCTGCTCTCTTCGGTAATATTAGCGCCGAACTTAAAGGTAGTGGTCAACAACCGATTCAAATGGGTTGGGGAAGTTCGATTACTTTAGTTACCTACAAGCATCAAAGACAAGCTCAGACATTTGAAGTAAAAGAAGAATGTCCTTACCAAGGATTAAAGGCGTTTGAAGCTGAACAAAAAGAGTTTTTCTTTGGACGCAAGCTGGTTGTTAGGGAAATTCTGGCAAAACTCAACGAAAAGCCCTTTGTCCCCATCATTGGCGCTTCCGGTAGTGGTAAATCTTCAGTAGTGCGGGCGGGTTTGATTCCACAATTAGATAATAATGAGTGGCAAGTTTTAGAGCCAATCAAGCCAGGAATTACACCTTTAACAGAATTGAGCGGAGCTTTTAAACAATTTTTTAAGGGGATTAAAAAACAGAAGCAGCTTGAGAATTTGATTTACACTGAGCCGAATAGTCTACCTGCAATTCTCGAAAATCTCCCTGGTTCAGCAAAATTCTTGCTGGTGGTAGATCAGTTTGAGGAAGTATTTACTGGCGGTGCTAGTCAGCAAGAAAAGCAGAGATTTATTGACTTGCTGACTCAGGTAGTAGAAATTACCGGTTCGCGGTTAGCAGTTGTGATTACTATGCGAGCGGATTTTCTCGAACCCTGTTTAGATTATCCCTCCCTGACTCACCTGATTCAAACCCAGGCAGTTTTTATGCCACCTTTAACCGGAGTTGATTTAAGGGACACAATCATCGAACCTGCCAAGCTTCAGGGTCATAGTGTTGAAGAAGAGCTACAACTGAAAATTCTCGAAGATGTGAAACAAGAACCAGGGTTCTTGCCTTTGTTGGAGTTTGCTTTAACTAAACTCTGGGATGAACGCGATCAAAAGAAACATGAACTCACCTTTGAAAAATATAAAACGTTGGGAGGATTAACAGGGGCGTTGAATCTCCATGCAGAAAAGGTTTATCACTACCAAGATTATGAGGAGGAATCCCCAACCCAAGAACGCACTCAGCAGGAAAAAGAATGGATTCAGCGGATTTTTCTACGGTTAGTGCGAACGGGAGAGGGAGAAAAAGACACTCGCCAGCGCCAACCAAAAGCCACACTATTAAATATTGCAGGTGATGATGCCAATCAACAGCAAGACCTCGGTGAGTTGATAGATGGGGAAGCGGGATTAGTTAAGGGACGCTTGTTGGTTACAGGGGAAGATGAAAAGGGAAAAGCCTCGATTGATTTAGCCCATGAAGCTTTAATTGAAAGTTGGCAGCAGTTTGCCCAGTGGCGACAAAAAGACCGAGACTTGCGGCGGTTGAGCGACAGGTTAGAAGATACCCGGCGGGAATGGTTGAACAAAAGACAGGATGACAAATATTTGATGCAAGGGGGATTGCTGGCGGAAGTGAGGGATAGCTGGCAACAATTACAGCCCCATTTGCAATCACCCCAAGAAGATGAGGATTTTTACCAGCGCAGCGACGCCCATGAAAAAGACCGCATTGCTGAACTGGAAAGGGCACTTACTGAATCCCAGTTGCGAGAGAAAGCGGCGAGGGTAGAGAATTTATTGGCTGTCCAACCCCTAGATAGTCTAATTCTAGCAATTCAAACAATGGGAGAGAATCAAGAGAAATTACCCCACCACATTCTTGCACCAGTTCAAAACAGCTTGAATCGGGTAATGAATAAAGTGAGAGTTTCCATTCCCTTCCGTGGTCATGAGGGTGAAGTCTGGTCTGTCGCCATTAGCACAGATGGGCAGACTATTGTCAGTGGCGGTCGTGACGGCACAGTGCGGTTGTGGAACCTGCAAGGTCATTCCCTGGTTGAACCCTTCCGTGGTCATAAGGGTGAAGTCAGGTCTGTCGCCATTAGCAAAGATGGGCAGACTATTGTCAGTGGCGGTAGTGATGGCACAGTGCGGTTGTGGAACCTGCAAGGTCATCCCCTAGCTGAACCCTTCTGTGGTCATAATGGTAATGTCTGGTCTGTTGGCATTAGCACAGATGGGCAGACTATTGTCAGTGGCGGAGGTGACGGCACAGTGCGGTTGTGGAACCTGCAAGGTCATCCCCTAGCTGAACCCTTTGATGGTCATGAGAATTATGTCATGTCTGTCGCCATTAGCACAGATGGGCAGACTATTGTCAGTGGCGATGGTGACGGCACTGTGCGGTTGTGGAACCTGCAAGGTCATCCCCTAGCTAAACCCTTCTCTGCTCATCCGGGTGGTGTCAATTCTGTTGCCATTAGC
>NZ_JBGTFY010000416.1:0-24452 GCF_041747015.1 Nostoc sp. | reverse complement strand
AGTATTTCTGGCTCGATTTATTTTCCAAGGCTCAAAGCGATCGCTAAAATCTTTGTCAATAAGCAGGGATTAGTGAGATTATTTTTGACTCTATTGAGAATAGACTAGTCTTATTGACATGATGCGGCCGCCCTGGGTATTCCCCAAAGTCATTGGTGATTATGAAAGCGAAATACTGAGAAGTATTTCAGACGACATTTTAATGGATTTGGAGAAAAATTTGCAGAAAGAGAAAATAAACGCGGCATTGAGAGCGGCATTGAGATATGAAGAAGCTGAAAAAGTTGATTTAACAAAAAATCAGTTTTTTAGATCAGACAATGCTTCTCAATTTCTCTAAAAATTACAGTGTTTTGTCAATGAGAAATCACTAACTGACTAAGGCGTTTTAAAATTCTCAGAACATCATACAATTCGTTGTCAGGATTTCGGAGTTCAAAAACTTTAGAGGTAGCGTATCTTAGAGTTTCTCCTTTAACTAATTTCAGAAACATAAAACTTCCTCCTGTGGTAATCATGCCAAAACTAGGCTTTTCTGGGTAAGGGTTGGCTAACATATAAGCTAAGATTTGAGCTAGTCCAGCTTCTACAGAAAAAGCTGCCTGCTTCGATTCAATCACCATTACCCAAAATTGTTCTTTTAAAACCAACGCATCCAAGCTGCCCTTGATAATAGTATTTTCATCTGCTGCGTAAATTTCTATAGCTTTTTCCGACTTAACATAAAACGGAGCTAAATAAAAGTCACTAATAAATAAAAGTGGGTCTAATACTGACATCTTTACAACATTTTCAAGCATAGGTGGATACTTTAGTAAATTAAAATACCCTGCCTGAACTTTGTCTAATTGTTGTTTTTCTAGTTCAGTGATGTCAGGTAAATTATCTTGCCATTCTCGAAAAAATTCTTGATTCCGAATTAGCTGGAGTCCAAATAGAGTTTCTAGTTCTAGTAACGTTATATCTTTCGATTGAAGTATTTGTACCATAATTGTTAATACCAATTCTCGTCTAAAATTTGTTCTAAAGAGCCAATGGGTATTATTGGGAATGTTTCAATGGGAAGTTGGGAGCGTAGTTTACCGCCGTAGGCATCGCTTGCTTCGGCTCTTGCTTGTTGATAGCAGCCATCAAAAATTTCTAAAATGTAAGGCTTCAGGCTAGGACTATCTTTAAGTTCATCTTTAATCTGTCTACGAAATGTCCTAATTTCCCCTTTCCAATGTCCTTCATTTTGCTCTCGTTCCATATCCCAGCATTTGAGTTTCAGCAGATGTTCTAGAAGTCGAATCAACAAACTTTTGATTGTTCGCTTCTCGCATCTGCCCATACTCTCCAACTCTTCAATTAAGTTTTCTAAATCAATAGATGCAAACTGTCCAGCACGAAGTTGATTGATGGTTGTTCTAAGCCAAAGGTAATAATCTTGGTCATATAACGTCTGAATTACTGGTGGGATTGATGTCATAATAATTCATAATTATTTGGTCACTCTTGAGGTAATAATTTATCCCCAGTTTTGGGATCAAACACAAACAACTGATTTAAATCGAGTTGTAGAGAAAGGCGATCGCCCAAACGCAAACGCACATCCCCACCTACCTGAATATTCAACACCACAGTTGAACCAGGTAAACTCGCACGAATCAAAGTTTCTCGTCCCAAAGGTTCCACCACTTTTACTTCAACCGATAAGAGTGCTGAGTTGTGAGTAGCTAGTGCTGAATCAGTGTTGATTTTTATATGCTCTGGACGAATGCCTAAATCAAAACTTTGTCCTTGACGCAGATGTAACTTCTCCCTTATAAGTGCTGGAATTGCTAACAACTGCCCACTCACATCAAAGCCATCATTTTGATAAATTGCAGGTAGAATATTCATTGGCGGACTACCTAAAAAAGTTGCCACCATTTGATTAGCGGGACGGGCATAAATACTTTGGGGATCGCCAATTTGTTGAATCCGTCCGCGATTTAGCACCACAATTTTATCAGCCAAAGTCATCGCCTCAACTTGATCGTGGGTGACGTAAATAGTTGTAATGCCCAATTCTTGATGTAGCTGTTTCAATTCTGCCCTTGTATCATCGCGCAATTGGGCATCTAAATTGGATAAAGGTTCATCTAGTAAAAATACTTGTGGTTCACGAGCGATCGCTCTTCCTAATGCTACCCGTTGTTGCTGTCCCCCAGAAAGTTGTTTGGGCTTACGATCCAGCAAGTGATCCAGAGAAAGCGATCGCGCCACATTCAACACTCGTTCTTGAATGATTTTTCGATCAACCTGACGCATTTGCAACCCAAAGCCGATGTTTTGCGCCACACTCATGTGAGGATAGAGAGCGTAGTTCTGGAATACCATCGCCACATCTCGTTGTCTGGCTGGGATATTATTTACTAAGCGATCGCCAATAAAAAGTTTACCAGATGTAGCAGTTTCTAAACCTGCGATCGTTCGTAAAATTGTTGACTTTCCACAACCGGATGGTCCCACTAAAACCCAAAACTCGCCATTAGGGATTTCAAAAGTAATGTCCTCGATAGCAGTGACATTATTAAATCTACGCTTAATTTCTTCTAGACGAACGTTTGCCATTATCCAATTTGATATTGTGCATTTGGGATTTGTGGAAAATTTCCCAACTCTCTTATTCCAGCAATGCTATAAACTCTTGCCTTGTCAGTTCAGCATCGCGTAGTATTTTACGTAGTAATCCTTTACCTATTGTTTTGCCAGCATGAACAGGAATAGTTACTAAGCGTCCATCCTCATGTTCCATTTGTACATGAGATCCTTTTTGACGTACCTCCTGAAATCCTATTTTTTCAAGGGACTTAATAACTGTTTTACCTGTTAAAACTGATAATTTTGGCATTAAATTACTACCTTTTGAATACCTACAAATTCTGGTATTCTTTCATCAATTTCTGATTCTAAACAAAGTTCAATTACTTCTTTCATATTAGCCATCAACTCATCAATTGTTTCTCCCTGACTGTAACAGGCTTTTAACTGAGGAACTTCTCCGACATAGTAGCCATCTTCATCCCGTTCAATAATGACGTAGAATTCGCGCTTGGTTGCATTCATCATAATTTATCTATACGTAGGCTCAAAATCATTTTTCTAGATTCTTTGACCAAGCCGGGTGAGAGAGTAAAGAAGCAAAGACTCGCACCCCCCGAAGTTGATTAGAGAGGGGTAAATGACCTCTAGGCGCACTCAAATCCCAGGTAAACTCGTTAGGGTATCGCGTCCATTTGTTACCTTCTTTCCAGCCAATTTTTGGCCAGAAGTTATCCCAATTTTTGCCTAAACTTAACCAAATTTCTCGCTGTACTGAAAAGCCAAATTTACCTTCGGAGTAGACTAACCATAGGTTGTTAATTGTTTGCAAATCAACAGCCGAGGAATTTTCCACCTCAGTAAAATACAACCATTTGCGTTGCACAGCCCCTAGCCCTGATAGTTCACACATTTTCTCTATAGTGACGCGATCGGCAGCTTGGAAGTCTTGGAGAGCGAGTAGTTGTTGCAAGAAATTGTAATTAATCCCGCACTCTGATTTTAGAGGTACAATTCCCTCAGGAAAACAAGAGAGCAGAAATTCTTTGGTTTGAGGTGCATCAGAGTTGTAGAGGACTTGGTAGGCTTTGCCATCAACCCAAGTCGCCGGGTTGTCACGTCGTTTGAGTAAAAATTCCATCAACACGTCTAATCCCTCATTACCCAATTCAGCTAACTGTGGGATTATTTGTTGCTGGACTTTTTCAGACCCAGCGATTAACGATCGTCGGAGAGAGTCGATGTCATTAGCAGGGACTGATAAAATCATTGGGTCTGTCATGCCATTACTTGTGTTAGCGGTCAGTGAAAGAACGGTAGACTATCAGCATTCTCCAAGGCAAAGCACTGATAGCGAAAAGTAGTTTACTATTTTTGATCGTACAAAATTGCGATTGCCTTTGGCACTGCCCCTTGGGCAATCGCTTTACTGAAATCCCCACTTGTTCCCCAAATAATGTACAAGGGAAATAGGGGGAAAATCTGCGCCTCATGACTTGGTTAACAAAAGACACAGTAAAATTTGCCAGGTTGCCAAAACAGGATTTTCTAACTGGCGGCGTATCTTTTAGGAGTGTGTGAACTATGTACGACAAGATTACCCCCCCCGTAACCGGAGCAAAAATCACCTTTAAAAATGGTGAAGCGATCGTACCGGACAATCCAATTATCCCCTTTATTCGCGGTGACGGCACAGGTATAGATATCTGGCCTGCTACCCAAAAGGTGCTAGATGCTGCGGTAGCAAAGGCATACAAGGGTCAGCGTCAAATTAGTTGGTTCAAGATTTACGCTGGGGATGAAGCTTGTGATTTATACGGTACTTATCAGTATTTACCTCAGGATACTCTCACGGCAATTGAAGAATACGGTGTAGCGATTAAAGGACCTCTGACTACCCCCGTCGGCGGCGGCATTCGTTCTTTAAATGTGGCACTGCGGCAAATTTTTGACCTGTATGCCTGCGTACGCCCTTGCCGTTACTATGCAGGCACACCTTCACCCCACAAAAATCCCGAAAAGCTGGATGTAATTGTTTATCGGGAAAATACGGAAGATATTTATTTAGGTATTGAGTGGCGACAAGGTAGTGAAATTGGCGATCGCTTAATTAAAATTATCAATGAGGAACTAATCCCCGCTACCCCAGAACATGGGAAAAAACGAATTCCTCTCGATTCTGGCATTGGGATCAAACCCATCAGCAAAACTGGTTCTCAGCGCCTAGTTAGACGTGCCATCAAACACGCTTTGCTATTGCCCAAAAATAAGCAACAAGTCACTTTGGTGCATAAGGGCAACATTATGAAGTACACCGAAGGCGCTTTCCGTGATTGGGGTTATGAATTAGCAACCAGCGAATTTCGCCAAGAAACCGTCACTGAACGGGAATCTTGGATTTTGAGCAACAAAGAAAAAAATCCCAATATTTCCCTAGAAGAAAACGCTCACCAGATTGATCCTGGGTTTGATGCTCTCACCCCAGATACAAAAGCGCAAATTGTCAAGGAAGTTGAAACAGTTCTTAACTCAATTTGGGCAACCCACGGCGATGGCAAATGGAAAGATAAAATTTTGGTGAATGACCGGATTGCTGACAGTATTTTTCAACAAATCCAAACCCGACCGGATGAGTATTCGATTCTGGCGACGATGAACTTGAACGGCGATTACTTGTCCGATGCTGCTGCTGCAATTGTTGGTGGTTTAGGAATGGGGCCAGGGGCAAATATTGGCGATGCTAGTGCCATATTTGAAGCTACCCACGGCACAGCACCCAAACACGCCGGTTTAGATCGGATTAATCCCGGTTCACTGATTTTGTCTGGTGTGATGATGCTGGAGTTTCTGGGATGGCAAGAAGCCGCAGACCTCGTTAAGAAAGGTTTAGCGGATGCGATCGCTAACAGTCAAGTCACCTACGATTTAGCAAGGTTACTAGAACCGCCTGTTGAACCCTTAAAATGTTCTGAATTTGCCGAAGCGATAATTCAGCATTTTGGTTAAATAGCGAACAAAAACTCTTAAGAAGCAGCAAAACAGGCTTCTCTTCCTGGCCTCTTAAGAGTTTCTTTTGTATTTAATGTATTAGACATTTTTAGAAATTAAATAAGTAATATTTTTAACTTATATGTTAAATCCTCTATCCAGGGATAGATTGACCCACTAACAGCCTTATATTGACTTACTAACTACATACCTACTACAAAAGGTATTTCAAAGTTATTTCTTATAACTGATACAGTCAAAAACTTACAGAGCAGGATTTTCAGCGATTAAAACCGGATAAAACTAAGTTAGGAGTACTATATGCCCAGACTAACTGTTTCTTTTTCCCCGCTCATCGGTACTTATGCTTCCGATCTAGTGATAGGTCAAGAGGAGAACGCCTTCCCAGCAATAGGAATTGAAATTCTAAAAAACGGAGTCATTAATACTCGAGCAGGTAACGACACTATCGAGGGTAGTGGCATCGGCGGCGACGATTTCAACCAAGCTGGCACAGGCACAGGCATTGCTAACAGTGGCATCATCAATGCAGGGAAGGGAGACGATACCATCTCCGGTATAGGCAGTGGTGGTTCGCAGTATCGAGAGACTGCACATGGTACAGGCATCTTTAACACTGAGGGTGGCTACATTAATGGAGGAGATGGGAAAGATTTCATCTCCGGAAACGGCAACGAAGGCATCTTTAACACTGAAGGTAGCTACATTGATGGCGGAAAAGGAGACGATTTCATCTCAGGAACTGGAAATTACTTTGAGGGATCTGGTATAGGAATTTTTAACACTGAGGGTAGCTACATTAATGGAGGAGAAGGAAATGATTCCATTTTTGGAACTGGTTTCGGAGGAGCTAGCTTCCAAGGAGGTGGTACAGGGATCTCCAACGATGGCGGTAGCGTGATTAGTGGAGGGAAAGGAGACGATTCTATTACTGGTATTGGTAGAGGCAGTAGTGGGTCTGGTGATCCAATAGGAAGAACATACCCAGCTGGTGTGGGTATAGGCATCTCTAACACTCAAGGCAGTTACATTGTTGGTGGCGAAGGAAATGACTCCCTCTCTGGCACGGGCATAGGCGGTGCAGGAGAGAGTCTCCCTTTTGGGGACTATGCCGCGAATGCGGGTATAGGCATCATTAACAGAGGCAGCATTGCTCAAGGAAGAGGAGACGATTTCATCTCCGGGACAGGCAATGGCGGTATTGCCGAGGGCACAGGCAGGAGCGCTGACGGCACAGGAATTGTCAACAGTGGCATCATCAGTTTAGGCGATGGCAAAGATACTATCATAGGTACTGGCATTAGCGGTGGTGTAGAAGCTATTAGCATAGGTATTCTCAATACTGATGGCATTATCTGCGGAGGTGGAGGATCTGATACCCTTACTGGCTATGGCACTAGTATTGGTATCCAAGGCGGCACGATAGATGGCGGAAACGGTAACGATTACTTCAAAGCCCGTCGAGTTGATGCTAGTAGTAATCCCGTTTCAGACCAAGGGGGCGTTATTGCCGATGTCTTGATTAAGGGTGGATTTGGATGCGACACATTTGATGTTGGTTACGGTAATGGCACAATCAATGGTGGCTGGGGATGGGACAAGCTAATTCTGCCTGAGTTCAAAAATGATTACATTATTACAGGCAGCTCCAATAATTACACGATTAAACGTGATGAGTTTACCCTTAGTGTCTTGAATGTTGAGCAAATCGTCTTTCTCGGCGTTTCTTCATAGCAGACTATACTTGGCATTTCTCATCAGTAGACTGCGCCTTGGGTTCCTCCTTTAATACAAAAAATCCTTCACTGCGAGTACTGTCCAAGTAACTTCTTGAACGCTATCTGCGTTGGATATACTTCCAGCACTCCTGAAGGTACTTAAAACCTGGATTATTACCCAAAACACCTGCCAGGGTCGCACTTTTAACTTCGCAATCATACCCTCACGCAACTTTAACAAAAAACGTAGTATCTTAAACTGTCATAAATAATCCCCAATTCCCAATTTTTTGTAGCCAGAATCTAAGAAAATGAAAACTGCTAATAGAAACTTAATAGATTTACTGCAAAAACTTATATGACCGTTAATCGACGCCATTTCTTGTTTTTACTCGCAGCAGGTGCGGGTACTTTTACGTTAGATGCTTGTGCATTAGCAGAGAAAGCTTCTGACGGAAAGACTGCAACTTCCGCCACAACACCAAGGACAACAGGCGCTATCCAACTACCGCCTTTACCCTATGCCTATGAAGCACTAGAACCACACATCGATGCCAAAACGATGCAGTTTCATCACGATAAACACCATGCAACTTATGTGAAAAACCTGAATGCAGCGTTAGATAAACACCCTGAACTTAAAGGCAAAACTGTTGAAGAATTGTTGCGGAAACTTGACACAGTACCAGAAGATATTCGCAAAACAGTACGCAATAATGGTGGTGGTCATGTGAACCACTCAATGTTCTGGAAAATTATGAAGCCGAAAGGGGGAGGAGAACCAACAGGAAATATAGCCTCCGCTATTAATCAAAATTTTGGCAATTTTGCAGCTTTCAAAAAACAGTTTAACGAAACTGGTGCTGGTCGTTTTGGTAGTGGTTGGGTTTGGCTAGTCCGTAATAAAAATGGCAAGCTGGAAATAACATCTACAGCTAATCAAGATAGTCCCCTCAGTGAAGGCAAATATCCCATTTTGGGCAATGATGTATGGGAACACGCATATTATCTTAATTACCAGAATCGCCGCGCCGATTATTTAGATGCTTGGTGGAATGTGGTTAATTGGGATGAGATTAACAAACAGTTTGCAGCAGCAAGCAAGTTTGTCTGAGATGAAGATTTAGAGTTATAGTCGCTTGAAAATTGGTAACAGAAACGATATTCTGTTGCCAATTTTTTGATGTAATGTGAGTAGTATTACTCAACAAAAGCACATAGAGGAAAGCGCGTACAAAAAACCTAATTGCTATAGTGACCAACCTTAGTCGTAAATTAGTTCGTGTATTTGGGAATACTAAATCCAGAAGTCTCAAAGATTCATTAGTATGGTTAGTACCCAAGTCATAATTCCCGGCTATCAAGTTGGCGAACAACTCTACGACGGTTCAAGAACGGTTGTGTATCGCGCTTGTCAAGAAGCTGATCAAAAACCTGTAGTGATTAAACTGCTGAAAAATCCTTATCCCAGTTTCACTGAATTGGTACAGTTTCGCAATCAGTACACGATCGCTAAAAATCTTAACCTACCTGGAATCATTCAAACCTACAGCCTGGAACCGTACCAGAATGGCTATGCGTTGGTAATGGAAGACTTTGGGGGAATTTCTTTAAAGGAATGGATGAGAAAAGGAGAAATAACACCATCCCTGATTGAATTTTTGCAGATAGCGATCGCACTATGCAATACATTAGATTTACTTTATCGCCATCGCATCATTCATAAAGATATTAAACCTGCCAATATTCTAATTCATCCAGAAACTAAACAAATCAAGCTGATTGATTTTAGTATTGCATCTTTGCTACCAAGGGAAACTCAAACACTGATGAGTCCTAATGTGTTGGAAGGAACTCTTGGTTATTTATCTCCAGAACAAACAGGACGGATGAATCGGGGAATTGACTACCGCACAGATTTTTATTCTTTAGGTGTCACTTTTTACGAGTTTCTGACGGGAGAACTACCATTTCAATCAAACGATGCGATGGAGTTGATACATTGTCATATTGCCAAACAACCCGCTTCTTTGGAGCAATTCAAAATTCCTAAGCCGATTTCAGATATCGTGATCAAATTGATGGCGAAAAATGCCGAAGACCGTTATCAAAGTGCATTAGGACTGAAATATGATTTAGAAACTTGTTTACATCAACTCCAGGAAATCGGCAAAATTGAGGATTTTCAGATTGCCCAAAGAGATATGTGCGATCGCTTCATTATTCCCGAAAAACTTTATGGTAGAGAAACAGAAGTTAAAACACTATTAGATGCATTTGAGCGAGTAGCAGGAAATATTCAATCTAGAGTCGAATTAATGCTAGTTGCTGGTTTTTCTGGCATTGGTAAAACAGCAATTGTCAACGAAGTCCATAAACCAATTGTCCGTCAGCGTGGCAACTTTATCAAAGGCAAATTTGACCAATTTAATCGCAATATTCCTTTCTCAGCTTTTGTACAGGCGTTTCGAGATTTGATGGGGCAATTGCTGAGTGAAAGCGATACTAAATTATTAAGTTGGAAAAATAAAATTATCCAAGCGTTGGGTGATAATGGACAAGTCATTATTGAAGTAATCCCAGAGCTAGAGCAAATTATCGGTCAACAACTGCCTGCATCTGAAATTTTTGGGACAGCCGCACAAAATCGCTTTAACTTATTATTTCAAAAGTTTATTCAAGTATTTACTACAAAAGAACATCCACTTGTCATATTTTTAGATGATTTGCAGTGGGTAGATTTGGCATCTTTGAAATTGATGCAACTGCTAACCCGTGAGTCAGACAGTGGATATTTGTTATTAATTGGAGCCTATCGAGATAATGAAGTTTTTGCGGCGCATCCTTTGATGTTAACCTTGGAGGATATTAGCAAATCTAATATCACTATTAATACAATTACATTATCACCACTCAGCTCATCGAGTTTAAATCAATTAGTTGCCGATACCCTCACTTGTTCACTAGAACTCGCACAACCATTAACTAAACTAATATATCAAAAAACAAACGGCAATCCATTTTTTAGCACGCAATTTCTCAAAGCACTGCATGAAGATGGACTAATTAAGTTTGATTTGGAAAGAGGAAATTGGCAATGTAATATTGGCGATGTTAAAGCGTTAGCACTGACGGATGATGTTGTTGAGTTTATGGCATTACAGTTGCAGAAGTTGCCAGCTAGGACGCAGGATGTATTGAAATTTGCAGCGTGTACTGGTAATAAATTTGATTTAGAGACATTAGCGCTCGTGTCTCAACATTCAATAACTGAAACAGCTACAGATTTGTGGAAAGCATTGCAAGAAGGCTTGATTCTTCCACAAAGTGAAGTTTATAAGTTTTATATAGAACGAGGGGAAACACAAGATGTAGAAAAAAGTTTGCAGATTGCTAGCTATAGATTTCTACACGATCGCGTTCAACAAGCCGCTTATTCACTAATCCCAGAGGATAAAAAGCAATCAATCCATCTGCAAATTGGTCAACTGCTATTAAGTAATATACCCATTGAAAAACAAGAAGAAAGAATCTTTGAGATTGTTAATCAGTTAAATATTGGTGTGAAGCTAATCACTCAGCAATCTGAGCGAGATCAATTAGCACAGTTAAATCTGTTGGCTGGACAAAAAGCTAAACTATCTACTGCTTATGCTGCGGCAATGGAATACATTAGTTTTGGGATTCAGCTATTGTCGGCAGATAGTTGGCAACAACAGTATACGCTAACATTAGCCTTGTATGAAGAAGCTGCCTTAGCAGCTTATTTTATTGGTCACTTTGACCAGGTAGAGCAGTTTTTTAAACAAGTGCAAGATCATACTAGCATCTTATTAGATACAGTTAAATCTGTTGAAATCCAAATCCAATCTTATTTAGCTCAGAGTCGTTTTGATGATTCGATTCGGACTGCGATCGCACTACTGAATCTCTTAGGTGTTAAACTCTCTCAACAAGCAAATAAAACGCAAACATTACTCAGTTTAGCCCAAATAACATTGCGATTGCTAGGTAAATCTCCTTTAAGTTTGATTGACTTACCTGACATGACGGGGGGTAAACAACTAGCAGCAATCCGAATTCTGGCTAGTACAAATTCAACTGCTTATATTGCTCGTCCAGATTTACTACCACAAGTTATTTTGAGTGAAGTAAATTTATCAATGCGCTACGGCAATGCGGCAGCATCTGCATTTGGCTATGCCTGGTTTGGATTAGTTCAGTGTAGCCTTGTGGGAAATATTCCGGCAGGTTATAAATTTGGTCAACTAGCATTACAAGTTCTGGAAAAATTTAATAGTAAAGAATTAAAAGCTAGAACTATCTTCATTGTTCAAACATTTATCAATCACTGGCAACAATCTCTCAAAGACACGATTGCACCGTTAACCGAAGCTTATCAAGTGGGGTTAGAAACGGGAGATATTGAATATGCTGCGTGGGCTAGCTATGTTCAGAGTTTTCATGGATACTTTATCGGGCAGGAGTTAGCTGAGTTAGAAAAACAGATGGGCGACTATGCTGAAGTCTACAGGCAATTTAAACAGGAAAAACCTCATACGTACATTAATTCATTTCGTCAAGCCATCTTGAATCTATTGGGACAGTCGAGTGATCCTAGTTATTTATCAGGTTCTGTTTATGATATCCAGACTATTTGCACATTCCAAAAACAATCAGGCGATCGCACTGGATTGAGTTTTAGCTATATCAATCAATTAATACTTTATTACCTATTTGCAAATTATGCTGAAGCATCTGAAGTAGCAACTAATGCAATTATCTATTTGCCCAATCTATAGCAGACCTTCAGCGAAGTAACGCTATATTTGTTGCTCAACAAGAAGCTTCCTTTGATGGCATCTTGTTGACTGATGAAAACCACAATATCAGCGCCTACAATCAACGATTTAGTAGACTTTGGCAAATTCCAGAGGCATTAATTCAAACCAGGGATGACAAAAAACTATTAGGGTTTGTTCTTGACCAACTATTACACCCGCAAGACTTTTTGAGTCCTGTTGAGTATCTTTATGACCACCTTCGGGAAACGAGTTACAATGAGATTTTCCTCAAGGATAGACGCATATTAGAGCGGTACTCTGCCCCAGTTTTGTCCGATAGTAATGATTATTATGGTCGGATTTGGTTTTTTAGAGATATTAGCGATGTCTACAACGAGCTTCGCTTACGCAAACAAGCTGAAACAGAAATTCGTCAAAAATCTCATGAGTTAGAACAGACGCTGCAAGATTTACAACAAGCTCAACTGCAAATGGTGCAAAACGAAAAAATGGCAACCTTGGGTAATTTGGTTGCAGGGGTAGCACACGAAATTAACAACCCAATTGGATTTCTTCTAGGCAGTCTTAACAATGCCGAAGAATATATCCAAGATTTATTTGTTCATATACAATTACTTAAACAACATTATCCCACTCCACCACCTGTAGTAATTGACCATGCAAAAGATATTGACCTAGAATTTCTCTTTGAAGAGTTTCCAAAATTACTAAGTTCGATGAAGGTAGCGACAGAACGTATTACGGACATTAGCACTAGTCTCCGCACCTTTTCTAGAGCCGATACATCTGAGAAAGTTGCTTGTAACCTTCATGAAGGAATTGAAAGTACACTGTTGATTTTGAAGTATCGCCTCAAAGCGTCGGACAAACGTCCAGCGATTGGGGTAATTACAGATTATGGGATATTACCGCCTGTTAAATGCTTTTTAGGACAGTTAAATCAAGTATTTATGAACATCCTGGCCAATGCAATTGATGTATTTGATACAGAAAGCATTGGACGAACATTTACTGAACTGCAAGCTAATCCTCAGCAAATTATAATTCGCACCGAAGTATCGAGCGATCAGAATACGGTGGCAATTAGTATCAAAGATAATGCTTCGGGAATGTCAGAAGAGATTAAAGCACATATCTTTGACCACTTGTTTACCACTAAAGAGGTTGGCAAGGGAACAGGATTGGGATTAGCGATCGCTCGTCAAATTGTGGAAGAAACGCATAATGGTAAGTTGATCTGCAACTCCGTTTTAGGTGAGGGTACAGAATTTGTCATTAAGATTTCAGTGTAATAATAGCTACTGTCCTAATTCATAGATACAAGGAAGAATTTCTTTTCCCCCTCAAAGGGAGTTTTGAGTAGGTATACCAACAGCACGGGGAAAATTAGCTGGTGTGTTTGCTACTTTACGTAAATAAAGGCAATGGCGGACGCTGTGACTCAGGGGTGTTGTAAATTTTTCAATTGATTCAATTACGCCACCCAACTGGTTAACAGCATTTTGCAAAGCTGTTGTTTCCTCTTCTGCCCAATTACCGCGATAAATTACCGCTAAACCACCCAGTTTGAGTAGTGGCAGCGCATATTCTGCACAGACAGATGCTGCCCCTACAGCGCGGATCAGGGCAATATCATAGACCTGTCGGTGCTGGGGATGCTGACCGATTTCTTCAGCCCTACCAACGAGAGTTTTGGCATTAATCAGGTCAAGTTCAGTTATGATTTTTTCGATAAAACTAATTTTTTTGCGGGTTGAATCCATCAGAGTAATTGTGCAAATAGGTGCAGTAATTATCACTGGAACACCGGGAAAACCCGCACCTGTACCAATATCAATCACAGACGTACCCTCTTGGAGAGACGGAATAAATTGCCTTTGTGGCGCAATTCCCCGCAGTGAATCCCAGAGATGTTTTTCCCAAAACTCTTGGGGGTCAGTGATGCGAGTTAAATTTAGTTGGCGATTACCTTCTAGAATTAACTCATAAAGCCTCTGGAATTGTCCTTGCTGCTGGACAGTTGGTTGCCAATTGAGAGTTTGTTGCCATATTTCTGCCATTTCAGGCAATAAGTTTGTCATTGAGCAAAACAGTTCCGTTAGCGGATAGCTAGGGTTTAGTCCGTTCCGAGTTAAAAGTGCTGAGTAAAAAAGTGAGATTCCCTACTCAGCACTCAGCACTCTTATACCGTCGGTAGAGGTTCTTTGACTTTGGCTGCTAATGCTTTTGGGTCAACTGATTCTAGTTCACCGTGGTTTAGTGTCCAGCAACGGTCTGCGATCGCTAACATATCCCCAGCATCGTGTGTCACTACTAACAGTGTCCAATCTTGTTTTAGTTTCGCTAATAAATTTACTAGTTGCCGACGCATTGACCAATCTAACCCAGCCGTGGGTTCATCCAATAACAGCACATTTGGCTGACGAATCAATTGCACTGCCAAAGCTAAACGCCTTTGCTGACCACCACTCAAAGCATGGGGCGCTGCGGAAAGCGGTAAATGCTCTAATCCCACCTCACTCAACGCCTGTCTCACTCGTTCTGAACCTAACTCAGGATGTCCTAAACGCAATTCTTCTAAAATCGAACCACCGCAAAAGTGCCGCTCTGGAAACTGAAACACCAACCCAGCCAATTGTTGTAGCTGTTCGGCGATGAGTTCTTGTTCCCGCCAGAAGAGTGCGCCGGTAGTGGGTTCAGCTAGTCCTGACAAAATTTCTAATAAAGTACTTTTACCAGAACCACTTGGGCCAATAATCAAACCTAGCTGCTGGGGTGCTAATTCCAAGTTGATCGATTTAAGAATCGCTGTTGGGCACGCTGTGGGGTGATAAATTAGATTTCGGAGATAGAGCATTTGTTAAGATTACCAAAAAGTCAGCGATTTACTGATTAACTACACTGAGAGCAACTGGAAAATTCTGAAACAATTTATAACGCACTCCCTGCGTTAACACCTTAATCTAGCAGGAAGAAGCCTTTGCTTATTACTTCCCTCCATTGTGGCAGACTCACCCCTAAAGAAGGGCTACAACAAGCCTGGGAACATGGAAAAATTACTCAAGTCAACCTTTATAGAAAATTTTGGCTGAAGTAGACGCAAGTTAAATTTAACCATTTTTTGCATTTTAAGAAACACATACAACTATTTCAACCGCATTTATTCTGAGGGTTAAAATGACTCAAAGGTTTTCTTTTTCTCAATTAGTAGGGTTTGCTCTCCTTACTAACCTTACTCAGACTGCTTTTGCCACTGCGATGATCGCACTTAATCTCTGGGTAAATCCTTCCTTAGCTGGCGATCCATTTCGGACTAGCGAACCTCATCAAATTGGCGACCAAACAGAAGCAGCTTTTAAAGCGATTTTCCAACAGGGCAACTATTCAGCAGCAGAGCGTTATCTGCAACAAGCTCTATCCAAAGAGCCTAATGAACCTCTAGCTTATGCCATGAAGGCATCTTTAGCATACGGAAATAAGGATTGGGCTAAACTAGACACCTACAGTCAGAAAACCCTAGAAACCGGACAAAAACTGATTTCTAGCGACCCATTACGTGGTAATTTATACACTGCCGTTGGTCATTTTTTAGAGGGAGCGGTAATTCTCACACGGGAGGGTACTGTCAATGGTGTGCCGCAAGCCTTCGGTCGGCTGCGGCAAGTATATGAATATTTAGATAAAGCCGAAGCGATTTCTGCCAACGATCCAGAACTGAATTTAATCAAAGGTTATATGGATTTATTGTTGGCTGTTAATTTGCCTTTTGCTAGCCCAGATCAGGCAATTGGACGCTTAGAACAAAATGCTGCTCCTGGGTATCTCGTGGAGCGGGGTATTGCTCTTGCCTATCGGGATTTAAAACGGTATTCACAGGCATTAGAATATGTCAACCGGGCGATAAAAACCACATCCGATAATCCAGAGATTTATTATCTCAAAGCTCAAATCCTGAAAGAACTGGGGCAGAAAGAAAAAAGCCAGCAACTTATCCAAGAAGCGATCGCTAATTTTGACAAAGCATTGACTAAAAAATCTCAACTCCCAAGTGATTTAGTCAAACAAATTGAGAGTGAACGTAAAAATGCTGTTAGCTTAAAAAATCCTGGGTAATTAGGCATTGGGCATTGGGCATTGGGCATTGGGCATTGTAGATTATTCTCCCTATTCCCTATTCCCTATTTTGATATGCTTATTTTCATAAGACTAATTGAGATATGTAACCCAAATGCAGATTCAGTTTCGTGAGATTAATCCTTTTGATGTATGGATTTGGCTGAAGTTCAGTACAAATCCTTCTGAGCGGGAAAAACAGTATGTAGAAGAAGTTTTCAATTCCTGGTTTTATTTGGGTAAATTGGGTGCATTTAATGCCGAAAATCTCCAGGTGCAGGATACTGGACTCGACATAAACTATATGTATTATGATGAAAAAGGCTATGACAAAAGCTTGCTAGCGCTGATGCACAACATGGGCGAGTTTGAGTATGAGGGGCAGTGGGCACGTTGTTGGCTTGATTTAGGAACCAGTGATGCGATCGCCCTAGATATTTTAATCAATGCCCTCACACAGCTTTCTGAAGAATATGTAGTCATTGAAGAATTGTACATCGGCGGTGAAAATTCAGATTGGTCTATTGAAAATAGTGAAAGTCGCCCTGAGTCTATTTACGATAATTAATTACAACAATGAATAAAGCAGGTGAAATTCGGGTATTAGCCTTGGGGCTGATTCGAGATGGCGAACGCATATTTGTTTCTGAAGGCTACGACCCTGTAAAACAAGAAACATTTTATCGCGCTTTGGGTGGTGGGGTTGACTTTGGTGAAACCAGCCGCGACGGTTTAGAAAGAGAATTTCAAGAAGAAATTCAGGCAGAATTAACGAATATTCGCTATTTAGGTTGTATAGAAAATCTGTTTACCTTCAGTGGTAGGCAGGGTCACGAAATTATTCAGCTTTATCAATGTGATTTTGCTGATTCCAAATTTTATCAACTAGAAAGTTTAGTATTTTCAGAATCAGAAAATCATAAACATCGGGCGTTGTGGATAGATATTTCTCGCTTCAAATCGGAGGAATTAAGATTAGTTCCAGAAGTATTTTTTGAATACTTGTAAACCAACTGTACGGTTGTTTATCAACACACTCAACTTTGGATAGATATTTTATGATTGCTTTAAATCAATGGAAGAGAGATTATTCCTTGAGAGTTTTGTGATTGTTTGTCAAGTAGCAGAATAATGCGATCGCATCTCACTACTCATATCTATCCTTTTTTGACTTAATTACTTTGATAACATCATCATAGTGATAAGTGTCCTATCAAAAATTGGATCATCATCAATAGTGAGGATGATCCGTATTTCTGGTTTGAGTCTAAGGGAATATAGGGAAGATTCATAATCATTATTCAGTTTAAGTTTTTGTAATTGAGCAAGAGTCATGGTTTTAAATAATGATTCTAGGTCATGTAATATAATTTGAAATATTGTATTCATTTGCTCAATAATATTAGCTTTCTTAGTTGTACTAAAAGCTGCCAAATCTTGTTCAAATTCTTGTGTTGATTCAATAAGCAAGTCCATTGTGCTGATTCCTAAGTTCAAATTCCGAGCTTACTTCAAATTTAACAGCGATCGCTCTCAGAAATCCGCTTCCAGGAACTTGTAGTAATACCTGCTGTTCTTTGATACCACAGCTTCCTTGAAAATTAAATTTATGCCAGCTAAATCACCCATATTCATAATTTTATTAGGACTTGTCATAACTCAAACCTTTGGATGCAGAAGTCATAGCGATGATTCAGCGATCGCTCAAACTTCACCAAAGCCAGCACCTCAAGAAATCGTGCAATCAGGAGAAGTTCGGGCGTTACCAGGCAAGTTGGATACAATACCCGTCTTTAACAGCAACAGCCCAGAATGGGTTAAAACTGAGGGAATTTTACTTTCTACTTTTCCCCCAGATGGTAAAAAAGTTCCAGCAGCGCACCTCAATTTTCCTTTCCAGGGACGCTTTGATTTATTTGCCCACCATTACAGCCACACTCCCAAGGATTTACAGACGCTATACTTGGGCGTAATTCTGCATAATCCTGGTAACAAAGCTGTAACTGTAGATGTGTTGCAAGCGGCGAGTTATTTAATGCAAGATGCACCCTTTGTTACCTTACCGCCCTACCTAGAAAATAATGATGGCAAGGCTTACTCAGGGCCAGGCGATCGCGCTGTTGGTGATGTACTCCGAGGCGTTAGACAGGCTGATTTTCCCGCAAAGCTGGTAATTCCCGCAGGACAAAGCCGGATGTTGCTAAATCATCCTATTCCCGTGCGAAATCTGCAAAAGCCAGTGAATGGTCGCTCTAGCTTTATGCGACTGCGTAGTAGTGATAAAGTTTATACGGCAAGTTTGGCAATGTTTGCTAAAAAAAATTCTGATAATAGCGATCGCGCACCCACTCTTGCAGAATGGCAAGCCTTACTAGATACCGGGAACTTCGCAGGGCCACGAGATAAAACCCCTACTCCTCCAGACGCTACAAGTGGGGCGCTGATTTATGGACGTGTAGCTGGTGTGTCTAGTGGTTCCCAGTGGAAAGCAAAACTTGTGGATAACCCCAAAGCCACCAATCTCACGATTCCCCAGCGTGGCAAAGCTATTTCTTATGGTTTAGATACATTGAAAAGTGGTCGATTGGGTACTGAACAAATCCAAACGGCAAAGATGCTGGTACGCTATCCAGATACGGCATACGAAGCACATGGTAATTACGGGGTGGAATATAAGCTCACCTTACCCTTAAGCAACAATACCAACCAAACCCAGACCGTGGCTGTCACTCTGGAAACACCTTTGAAGGAAGATAAGTTATCTCAAGGTGGTGTGCGTTTCCGTAAACCATCTCTAGATTTTCCTTTTTTCCGTGGTACAGTGCGGCTACGCTATTTTGATGACCAAGGTCAACAGCATACACGTTATGTACATCTATGGCACAGAACTGGTCAGGTGTTAGAACCATTGGTGCAGCTTGTGCTTCCACCCTCCACTCAGCGAATTGTACAGGTAGATGTGATTTATCCGCCAGATTCGACTCCACCGCAGGTTTTGAGTGTGAAAACCTTAGAAAAGTAGGACGCGATTAATCAAAGACGCGATTAATCGCGTCTCTACTTTATTTGCCGCCGTAATAAAACGCAATTTCTTTCTCTTTTAGGGGTGCAAAATCAGCATCTACAAGCAATTGGTCGAGTTCTGCTTGGGAAATGTGTTTTGCGCCAATTCGCACAATGCGCGATCGCATAGTATTAGATACGCCACTGCGCTGTCTATTGCCTTCTAGCGCCATGACTTTACTATAAAGCTCTAGCTTGGCAGGCGGAATCGGAGAACCATCAAAATCAGTTCCCTGTGCGATCGCTTCATCAATAGCATCAGCACCTGTAGTGGTTAGATTTCCTGGGTTAGTTTCGGTAGGCATGGGGATTTACTCTTCTTTGCTATGGGTAAATTTTACCAGCCTTGCTGACACCAAAGCTGCCTAGTGGCTTTTTTGCTGGCGATGATTAATTGCAATTGTGTCACATTCAATGTAATTATTTACCTGGATTTACCAAAAAATTCAACGTAAAATTATTTACATTAAAGACCCATCTAAGTTATTAAAAATATTGTCTCAAGCAAAAAGACCCTTGGCTGATGCAGCCGCAGTAAATACAACTCGTTGGACATTATTTAGGGCTTTGAAGGAATCAGGATTACCAGTAGAAACGGGTTCTGGTGGTTTGACTAAATTCAACCGTAGCCAACAAAATTTAGAAAAAACTCACTGGTTAGATGCTGCTTGTGTTGGTCAGTCAACGCCCAATCTAATTATTAAATGCGTCAAGCCTTTATTAATTACAGCTAATGGGCATGGTTCTAGACAGTCGTGCCGGACAGATAAGTTTGGCTTTCCCAGTCGTCATGTTCCAAGAGAAAAAATACACTTTAATTTTCAAACTGGCGACATCGTGAAAGCTGTTGTTACCACTGGTAAAAAAGTTGGCGATTATGTCGGAAAAGTGGCTATCCGTTCGTCAGGCAGTTTCAATATCTCTACTAAAAACGGATTAGTTCAAGGAATATCACACAAGTTTTGTAAACGCATTCACGCGAAGGATGGTTACTCTTATGCACAATAAAAGATTTGTTAATTGCTCAACTGTCCCCATCATTGTTTGTGCTAACGCACAAATGAGCCAGTGCGGTGGACGGGTTCCCCGGCATAAAGCAACTGGCGTTCATTCAGGGGACGTTTCACAATTAACCCTCCATTCCTCCCGCCACCAATCTGAGTACAGATTTGGTGGGGGTCTCCTGGAGGTTTAGATGATTTTGATGGCTACTTCAACTGTTCTAATAAAGTTGTTAATGACCACTGCTGGAGCAATATTGATTGCTCTAGGAATAGGGGGAGCTGCGAAAGCAGGAATAATCACCACTTTTTACGGTGATGATGATGGTTTCGGTGTTGAAGCGAAAGCAGCAACAGAAAAAGACAAGCATATAGGACTTACGCACTTTACAAATTAAGCATCATGTGGATATGAAGCTTATTAAGACAAAAGTCTTGCCCTGCCTCCCAATTTGACAGGAGGCAGAGCCTTCCACAAGAGCATTACAAGGCAGAGCCTTGTAATGAGAGGTAATGCACATTTGGTTATGTCTGTCAATGCGTAAGTCCTAGCATAGTAGATTAAGCAGGGAGTTAACTATAATTCAACTCTTGACTAATCACGAGTTTGGCGTGTCACCAAACCACCAACAAACGCCCCTAAGATAGTGCCTGTCCATAGCCCTGTTGTGCTACCTTGCCACATTGCGCCTGGTGTCATCCAAGCGTTGCACATCTCCTTTAAACCCCAAGGTTGATTTTGACACTTTTGACTATGTAGCATTAGGGTGATTTGCCCACTGATGTAAGCACCAAAAAAACCTGATGATAGCGCCAAAAAAGTGCAAATTAAAATTCTGTTTTTAGTCATTAGGCATTAGGGCAATGGCACTAAGTTAAGGTAGAATTCTTAGTTTTATTTTAATGTTGATCGCAATTTAAGCTGTTTCCTCTAAATATTTGTGAACAAAAGTGACCGCCATAGCACCTTCTCCAACGGCTGAAGCCACGCGCTTTACAGAACCGTGCCGGACATCACCAGCAGCAAAGGAACCGGGAACACTCGTTTCTAGGAAAAAAGGATCGCGTTCTAGAGTCCAGCACTGGGGGGGATGACCATCTTGAAGCAAGTCCGAGCCAGTGACTAAATAACCAGAGCGATCGCGGATAATATTAGTATCTTTTGCCCATTCGGTATTTGGCGCACCACCAATGCAAACAAATAGTCGCCCCGTATCGATTTGCTGCACTTCTCCATCACTGCAATTAGTAACTTCAATTTGGCGCAGCGATGTATCACCAATTAGCTTAGTAACTTGAGATTGGAACAGCACTTCAATCTTGCTAGTATTTGTAATTCGGTTAATTAGATAATGCGATAAGGTTGCTGCCAAATTCTTGCCACGAACTAAAATTGTTACTTTTCGTGCATAACGAGAGAAATACATGGCGGCTTGACCTGCGGAGTTACCGCCACCGACAACAAAGACGTGTTCATCTTGACACATGGGTGCTTCGCTTGCGCCTGCACCGTAGAACAATCCCACCTTTAAAAATTGGTCTTCGTTGGGCAAATTTAGCCGCCGATATTCTACACCAGTGGCACAAATATTTGCTCGTGCAACCATTTTGCTGCCATCCGCCATATCTGTATAGATACGATTATTCTTAAATTCCGATTTCGTTCCTTCGCGTAATAGCAGAATCTCTATCCCAAACTTAACAGCTTGCTGCCGTGCGCGTTCAGCTAAATTAGCACCGCTAATTCCTTCAGGGAAACCCATGTAGTTCTCAATTAAGGAACTTGTGCCAGCTTGTCCTCCCACAGCATGACGTTCAATTAGAACTGTACGCAAACCCTCGGAAGCTGCATAAACCGCAGCGCTTAACCCGGCAGGGCCTGCACCATAAATTGATACATCGTATTCTTTAAACTTTGGTTGCGTTACCCACCCTAAATGTTGAGCAATTTCGCGGATAGTGGGAGCAAATAACTGAGTTCCATCAGGCAATTCAACCACTGGTAGTCTAACATTGCTCAGAGATGGCAATCCAAGTTCCTTGTTGCAATCATCATCACCAGTAAGTGCAATCCAGTCAAATTCGACAACACTACGGTTGAGAAAATCACGAATTTCATAGGCTTGTGCTGAGTCTGGTTGACCATAAAGCCGTACTTTTTTCTGATTTAGTTGTGAAGTATCGGAATTTTTTAGTTCGGTCATTTTAGTTTCTTTAGATTATGTTTTAGTTTCCTGAAGTAGTTTAAATCAGTTGACTCTACGCTTTTTGTTGGACAGTATCTAAATTTTCACCAAATCGACTTGTGCCATAACTAAACTGAGAGCGATCGCCCATTTGCTGGCCGGATGCTATAAGTTGTCTGCCATAAGCTAGTTGACTCGGCTCCCAAGCTGGCAAAGCTTTAATAACATTATGGTTGTGTCTAACTAGTGCCTCAGCCAGAGAAATTGCATTAGCCGCCGCTTTTGCGGTACTTGCTGCCGTATGGGGGCGGGGAATAAAGGCAGCATCTCCAACTAGCGCCACCCGTCCAAAGGTCATTTGTGGTACTCCCAAGTCTAAAATCGCCTGGACAAAAGGCTCTTGAGTTGCGGCAACAAGTTTCTGAAATGGGGGCGCTAGTACAGTATTGGCATAAGAACGCATCTCTCGTTCGACTGCTGGTGATATCATTCCGGGTGGAATAGAATAATCCCGATGTTTGCCTTCCTTGTCTGTCAAAATACGAGGTAGTTCTGTCGTCTCATCATAATTGACATACCAAACCCAATTAAAGCGGCGTTCTCCAGGTACTAAAGATTCGCGATCGCCTGGAATCACATATTGCAATATATGAGAGTTGGGAAATTGATAGAATACAAATCGTTCTGTAAACAAAGTAGCTGCATCTGATTCCAGTTCATTTTCGTTCACAAGTCCCCGGTAAGCGATATATCCGGCGTAATGATAATGAGCATCTGGTAGGAAGTGTTGTCGCACAGTCGAATTTGGGCCATCTGCACCAATCAATAAATCTGCTGTGTCATCAGTTCCGTCAGCAAAGATTGCTGTAACCTGTTCGCCGTTTTGCTGAATATCGGTTAAGTATTTGCCGTAATGATAATGCTCAGAGGGAAAATGCCGACGCATAGAACCGTAAAGCAAATTCCAAGAGGTCAACATTTGACGCATTGGCATTGGTTGATCAACACTACCATCGGAGTTTA
Organism: Nostoc sp.; assembly: GCF_041747015.1. Lineage (GTDB taxonomy): Bacteria > Cyanobacteriota > Cyanobacteriia > Cyanobacteriales > Nostocaceae > Nostoc. Next base: position 969 of record NZ_JBGTFY010000416.1, on the reverse strand, counting down.
GGTAATAACGTTCGTGCGCTGTTACGCCCAGTGATTGAGTAGAAATACCTGCGCGTTTAAAGGCTTCAATCACATCGCTTTGGAGTACAACGCCACCACCGCGACTATCAAGATTGCGATCGGAGCGTTCGTAAATATCGACATCCCAACCAATAGAGTGCAGCATGATTCCAGCAAACAAACCACCTAACGATCCACCAATAACAATTGCTCGATTACCTGTTGGTTTTACAGTCATTGAACCCCTTACTATTCTGTTATGCAACTTCTGGTTCATTTACCGCAGCTTGCAAGGCTGTCAAAAAAACATCAACACTTTGCGCTCCAACAATTGTTTCAGGGCCAATTTTGATCGACGGTACGCCGCGTATATTTCGGCTTGCTGCCTGCTTTTCTAGCGCTTTGACTTCCTCAATACCTTCAGTAGAATTTAGAAATGCTCTAACTTTGTCAGCGTCTAACCCAACTTCCGCCGCAAGTTTAACTAAGGTTTCGACATCGGTAATATCTTGTCCTTGCGTAAAGTAAGCGTTCAAAATCCGCTCGACCATTTCTGTCGCTTTGCCTTCAAGCTCGGCAAACCAACTCAAGCGATGAGCTTTTAGAGTATTTGGAGTAACCTGGATTAAGTCATAGCGAAATTCAATGCCGTCATGGGCAGCCGCCTGCATCGTTTGAGCATCTAACGCTTGTGAATATTCCCAACTACCAAACTTATTAGAACGGTAGGTTTTACGATCCATCCCTGCTTCTGGCATAGTGGGATTTAACTCGAACGGATACCAAAGGCGTTTAATTTTAGCCGGAGCTTTTAGTTGCTCAATTGCTCGATTGAGTCGTTTATCTACTACCAAACACCAGGGACAGATAAAGTCTGAAGTGATTTCAATTGTTAAGGTCACGGGTTTCTTTCTATTAATTCCTGACCTCTTAACCATAACTCCATTCATAAAGAATGATAATAGAGCT
>NZ_JBGTFY010000415.1:0-46516 GCF_041747015.1 Nostoc sp. | reverse complement strand
TAATTATCCTTATGATGCCTACGGCGGTAAACTACGTAAATAGACCACGCTGTAGGGGTTTAGCAATGCTAAACCCTTACGAAAGATGTGGCTTTCAACCATATCCATATTTGGTATTTCTTGTCAATGCGTAAGTTCTATGGAAACTCGAATTCGATGTTAGTCAACTTTCATCAGAGGATCTAGCTGCTTTTCGTGCCTGGTTTGCGGAATTCGATGCAGCATACCGGGATAAACGACATGAATTAATGCAAAATTTAATACATGAGACAAATTTGCTTTTGGTACTAGAATTAACTGGAGATTTAATAAATGAGAATTGATGGACGGATGTTGCATACTACCAAACTCATGATTCCGACCACTGTGGAAAACAATAATTCCTGGGTGTATTGTTTTTTTCTGGTATGCATCAAAGTCTTAACCGAACTGTATTGGGCTGATCAATGGGTTCGTCAGTGATGGGTTAATTTATTGGGAATGGTGAAGTAAAAAGTCGCGCCTTGGTCTATCGCTGCTTGTCCCCAGATCCGCCCGCCGTGGCGTTGAATAATCCGTTGGACGATCGCCAGTCCGATCCCAGTACCTTCAAAATCTTGGTCGCGGTGAAAACGTTGAAATACCCCAAATAGATTATCAGCATACCGCATATCAAATCCGGCGCCATTATCTTTGATAAAATACACTCCTTCCCCATCCATCACTTCATAACCCACTTCAATGTAGGCTAAGGATTTGTAGCGGGTGTACTTGATCGCATTTGACAACAGGTTTATCCAGACTTGTTTGAGCAGCGAAAGATCAGCTTGACATTCGGGTAAATCAGCGATCGCAAACTCAATCTGACGCCCCTTCAAATCTGGAGCCAAATCATTCAGCACTATTTGAATTACCTCATTTGGAAAAACGGGCTGCTGGGATATTTCCTTACGATCCAGGCGGGATAGGTTCAACAAATCATCGATCAACTCACCCATGCGTTTGGCATTATCGCGCACAACTTTTAAGTGATGATTGGCTTCTAAATCGAGTTGCTCACCGTAATCTTCTTGCATTATTTTAGAGAAACCTGCGATCGCCCGTAGTGGTGCCCGCAAATCATGGGAAACAGAGTAAGAGAAAGCCTCCAAGGCTTTGTTAGCAGCTTCCAATTGAGCAGTCCTCTGGATTACTCGTTCTTCTAGTTCGGCATTGAGTTGACGGACTTCTGCCTCAGCTGCTTTAATCGCACTTATATCCCGCGTGACGCTAGAAAGATATTCTAGGCTGCCATCTGAGGCTTTGTGAGCAATGATCAGTTGGGAAACTGGGATTTCCTGACAATTTATGTCCAGTAAAGCCGTTTCACCAACCCAAGTGCCATCTCGAATTGCTGTCGGAATTCCTTGATTTTGAACCAAGTCTAATGCCCACTGGGGATGATAATTGGGGATACGAAAGTCAGAACCTTTATCTAGGGGCATCTCTGTCAGTTTGTTAGCTTGAGTATTCTGCCAGAGAATATTGCCTTGGGGGTCAGCCATGCCGATATAATCAGTGGATGCTTCCATGATCGCAATTAAACGATCGCGGTCTTTCTCTGCTTGCTGGCGATCGGCAATTTCAGCCTGTAAAGATTCATTCAATTCTGCCTGCTGCTTCAACAGACGGGCATTGTCAATGGAAATAGCTGCTTGAGTAGAAAGTAGACGCAGGATTTCAATTCGCTCCGGGGTAAATGCGTTGGTGGTAAGATTGTTTTCTAAAAGGACAATTCCAGTCAGTTTTCCCTGGTTCAACAGAGGCAGTTGTAAATACTGCCTTTCCATATCTTGGACTTTAGCGGTTGCCCCCCACCTTAAATAACCATACCTCGCCTCTTGCATATATGCTCTGGCAATGGTCATTCGCTTATTTGCCAGATGAAACTTTGCTGCTAGTTCGTTGGCTAAAGCCTCTTCTTGCAGATATTCGTTCTGCCTTGCTAGAATAATGGCGCGATCGTAGGCATCCATTGCTTCCACCACCTCACCCAACACTCGATGCCGTTCTGCTTCTACCAAGTGCCACTTGTGCAGATAATTCATCGGTGCGTGGGTTGACCAAAGCTGCATTAATCCTTGATTAGTAGCAATCTGCTGCAAGTAGTGAGATTGTTCTTCCGCAGTGATGTCAAGATAATTTGCCAGCAGTGCCAGCGATTGGTAGAAGTGCAAGGTAACGAAATATTCTGCCCCAGATCCAGAAATAGAATAACGGGCTGCGGTAGCTGCACTATCAACTGCTTGAGAAAAATCTCCTAGTGTATAAAAGAGAATCGTCTTTGCCAAATAGCTGATCAACAGAGCGTAGTAGTTGTTTTCGGCATGGAGTTGGGGCAACATGACAGATTCATCAAAACTTTCGCCAATTAGCTGGAGTGGATTGGCAGCTTTCCCTAAAAGATTCAATAAAAGTTGATGCCATATCTGCGATAGATAAATGGAGTGTTCCAGCTTTAGCTTTAAGAGCAAATCGTGATAGTTGACTAAAGATCGTTCGACAATTTCCAGGTTTTCTCCAACCAAAAATTGATAGAAGCAATAGTTGTTGATGCAGTAGCCGGCATATTCGTTATCCCCAGTTTCTAAACCGCTCTGCACTCCTTCAGCAAGATAAGGTAGACTTTCCCGCACCGATTTCTTCCAGTGCTGAATAAAGGTATAGAACATATTGTAAATCAGGGCTTTGTATTCCCTGGCATAAAACTGTTTAAGCAGTTCCAGCGCCAGTTGTCCTGCCTGATATCCGGCATCAATATTGCTCATACTATTACACAGGATAATACCGTACCAGACGTAAGCTCCCGATGCTAGTACAGAGTGTCCGTATTTGACACACAGTTTCACCTGTGTCAAAATTACTGGCAGCAGAATTTCCGGTCTGCCTCCGAAAATAGCGCTCAAACAGGCTTTAAGGATACGCAGGGCTGCCAATTGGGCAGGATCGGTCATGATCGGATAAGCTGCTAACTGCTCCAGAGTGGGCAGATTTATCAAAAAGTCCTGTTCATCCAGGTTTATGGACACGGGGTAGCCCAGCAGTTCCAATGCCTGTAAGCCGATGTCAGCAGCGTCACCAAATTGACGTTGTGCAATGTATATCTGCATTTGTAGCTCATAAGCCTTGATCCGATCAAGTAATGTTTTCCCCTGGTGTAACACCGTTTCGACTAGGGCGCTGGCAGCCGCAAAGTTAGCGTTGAGATATTCTGCCTCTGCTGACTCCACAAAAATATCCAACGTTAAATTGTATTGATTTTGCCAGCTATTGGCTTCTAGTAACTCCAAACCAGTTTGCATATATCTTAGAGTAGAGGTATATGCAGCAGCAGCTTTGGCTTTTTCTCCTGCCATCAAATTTAGCCGGACAAGTTCATTGCGTTCCACCTGAACCTGAATCAATTCACTTCCCAGATTTAGATGATTGACAATATCGAAAATGCGTTGCTCATGCTGTTCTGGTGGTGTATTTTGAAGTATTTTTTGTCCCACCTTGTAGTGAATTACTTGGCGTTCAGCTTCCGAAATCAGAGAATAGGCTGCCTGCTGAATGCGATCATGGGCAAATTTATATTCAATGGTAGGATTGCTCAGAAGTTGCACATCTAACACAACCGATTTGTGGGCATTGCTCAGGGGTATAATTAACCCTTGAGCGATCGCTATTCCCAAAATCTGGGCGGTTTCTCGCTGGGATAGTTCAGCAGCAAATGCCAGCGTTTCTAGATCAAAAGAGTTGCCAATGCAGGCAGATAGCTGCAATATTTGCTGCATCTGCTCATTCAGCTTCTGAATTTTCCCCGCCATCAACTCTACAACATTATCCGTAATCTCTCGATTCTGAATTTGCTCTATCGACCATTGCCACTTCTTTGTTTGGCGATCAAATTCCACTAGCTCTTCAGTGTAGAGAGATTTCAAAAATTCATTCATGAAAAAGGGATTACCATCGGTTTTTAGTTGCACCAAAACTGCTAAAGGCAGGGAATCCTCTGGTTGGCAACGCAGTGTATCTGCAATCAGCTGATTGATATCAAGTAGGCTTAATGAAGATAGAAAAAGTTGGTTTACCACTCCTCCACTCTGGCGGATTTGCTCTACCATCTGGCTCAGGGGATGAACTGCATTTACCTCGTTATCTCTGTATGCCCCAATCAACAACAAAGATTGCTTCTCAGTGGTGGTAGTTAGCAATTGAATCAGCTTTAGCGAAGCATTGTCTGCCCACTGGAGATCATCCAAAAAGATCACGAGCGGATGTTCTGGCTGGGTAAAGACGCGAATGAAATTTTGGAAGACTTGGTAAAAGCGATTTTGGGCTTCCGTCGGCGGCAGAACAAGTACATCTGGTTGATTGCCCACAATCAACTCCAATGCTGGAATTAGCTGGGTAATCACGCTACTGTTTGAGCCAAGGGCAGCTAAGAGGTGATCTCGCCACTGACACAACTGCACTTCGTCTTCGGTAAGTAATTGTTTAATCAGTGATCCAAAGGCTTGAGCGATCGCAAAGTAAGGGATATTGCGCTGATACTGGTCAAATTTACCCGAAATAAAATAACCTCGTTGTTGGGTAATCGGCTGATAAATTTCCTGCACCAAAACTGACTTGCCAATACCAGAGTATCCCGCTATCAGCATCAGTTCAACTTGAGAAGACGCTTTATCTGCTAATCTGGCGATCGCTGCTAATAATGTCTCAACCTCCCTTTCTCTGCCATAGAGTTTTTCTGAGATATGAAACTTATCAGAAATATCCTGTTGCCCTAAAGCAAAAGACTCAATTCGTCCCGTATGTTGTAGTTGGATTAGACATTGTTCTAGATCAGTTTTAATTCCCCAAGCACTTTGATAACGTTCTTCTGCTGTTTTAGCTAACAGTTTCAAGACAATTTCTGAAACTACCACAGGAATCTCTGGATCGATAACATGGGGTGGAACAGGTTTCAGAGCCAGGTGATAATGAATCAACTCCAGGGCATCTCTAGATTCAAAGGGCAGCCGATGGGTCAATAGTTGATAAAAGGTAACACCCAAAGAGTAAAAATCACTTCGATAGTCCAGAGAGCGGTTCATTCTGCCTGTTTGCTCTGGAGAGATATAAGCTAGTGTTCCCTCTAATACCGTGGGATTTTTAAGAGTTAATGTCTCCCGCGATCGGGTAGTTGAAATTCCAAAGTCAATAATTTTAATTTCTTGTGTTTCTAGATTTAAAATAATATTAGATGGATTGATGTCCTTGTGAATAATATTTGCATGATGAATTTCACTTAAAGTTTCAGTGATCTGCACTGCTAAATTCAGAAATTCTATCAAAGAAAACCTTTTTTTAGCTATAATCTTTGTTAAAGATTCCCCACCAAAATCCTCCAGAATGATCACAAAAGTACTTTGATATTGCTGCAATCCGTAAGCCTGAATAACCCCTTTTAATGATAAGCTGCGCGTAATTTCGTATTCGAGCTTATAGCGCGTGATTTCCTCTGGGGTAGGATAGTCTTTCTTCAAAATCTTGAAGATTACAGGCAAATGATCCCGTTCACGAATTCCTCGATAGACTCGTGAATTAGTACTTTCATGGATTTTTGACCGAATTTTATATTCAGTAATTTCCAGCATGGTTCAACCGCCTTCAATTGTTACACTGAGGGGCAAAGCAAGGTTGACTCAAAAATCCGATTATACATTCGTTAACAGCTAATTGGTGTTGTTTGGGATGAAAATGTGACAGATTAACTCAAAGTTTACGAAGGAGATTATGAGGTATGAGGTATGAGTGAACCCTTGAACGTCCTGATGGTTGAAGATTGCGAGACGGATGCCATGTTAATTCTCCATGAATTGCGTCGCGGTGGTTTCAAGCCCATCTGGCAGTGCGTCGAGAACTTGGGGATGCTCAGGTGCGGATAGAGCGCAAACAAGCTCAAAATCTGTTACAAACATTAGCGTCTAATATACCAGGAATGATTTACACCTTTGTACATCATTCTCATGATTCTGTTGCCTTTGAGTACATTAGTTTAGGCTGTATAGAACTTCTAGAGTTAACATCAGATAAAATTTTAGAAAATGCTTCTCTTTGCTTTGCACAAATTCATATTGATGACCGTGCCGGATGTTATGTGGCTGCCAAAGAAAGCGCTCAAACTTTAAAACCATTTTCTTATGAGTGCCGATTAATTACACCTTCTGGTAAACCCAAATGGGTACAAGCAAACGCTCGTTTAGAGTGTCGAGAAAACGGGGATATTGTCTGGCATGGTGTTTTATTAGATGTGAGCGATCGCAAACAAGCCCAAGAACTGATAATTCACAACGCCTTGCACGATCCATTGACAAATTTACCAAATCGGACACTTTTAGTAGAGCGGCTGGAACTAGCCATTAACCGAGCTAAACGAGTAAAAACCTATCGTTACGCCGTCTTATTCCTAGACCTAGATCGGTTCAAAGTGATCAATGACAGCTTAGGACACTTAGCTGGAGACCAACTACTAAAAACCATTGCTCAGAAGTTAAAAACTCATCTGCGCGAGGTTGATTTAGTCGCTCGAATCGGTGGTGACGAATTCGTAATTATGCTGGAAGATATTTCTGGTATTGAAAAAGTAATTCAAATTACTGAGCGTATCCTCACAGATTTTGAAACACCATTGATCCTTAATGATTCAGAAGTAGTTATCAGTACGAGCATCGGGATTGTCTTAGGAACAAAGGATTATTCTGAAGCCTCCGATTTACTTCGAGATGCCGATATTGCCATGTATCGAGCCAAAGCTCAAGAGAGAAGTTCGTATAAAGTTTTTAATATAAAAATGCACACTCAAGCCGTAGATCGACTAACTCTAGAAACCGATATCCGTAAAGCAATCGAACGAGAAGAGTTCGTTATATATTACCAACCTATTGTTGACATCCTTAGCGATGCCCACGGCGGACAAAGCCAACACGTTAGCGGAACGTCTCCTACAGAAACTTGGCTGCAAGGAGTTCGGCTAATTGGATTTGAAGCCTTGGTGCGTTGGCAACACCCAACTCGCGGGTTCGTTTTGCCGGAGGAATTTGTTCCTATTGCTGAAGAAACTGGGCTAATTGTGCAGATTGATCGCTGGATGCTCTACACAGCTTGTCAACAACTGGCAAACTGGAAAACCAAGTTTGCCAATCACTTGCCCCTCAAGATGAGTATTAACCTCTCTGCTCAAGATATTCGCCAAGCTAGCTTACTTGAAGACATCGATCAAACCCTAGCCAAAACAGGTTTAGAAGGCGATTCCATAGCCTTAGAAATTACCGAGAGTATGTTAATTGAAAATATCAGTAGTGCAATTGATTTATTAACCGAATTAAAGGCCAGAAAGATTCAAATCACCATTGATGACTTTGGTAGTGGTTATTCATCGCTCAATTATCTCCATCGTTTACCCGCTGATAATTTGAAGATTGATCGCTCCTTTGTAAGTCAGATGGAAGAAGGGAACCGTAATTATCAGGTTGTTAGTACTATTATTGCTTTGAGCAATCAACTCGGATTAGCCGTTATTGCAGAAGGTATCGAAACACCACAGCAACTTCACTGGTTACAGCAACTTGGATGCAAATTAGGCCAAGGTTATCTATTCTCTAAACCTCTAAGCCACGAGACAGTAGAAGCACTTCTAGCGCAATACGGTTCAGTTAAGGAAAATTGTAGGTTGGGTTGAGGCTTTGCGAAACCCAACAAACCTGCCCAAATGTTGGGTTTCGTTCCTCAAACACCAGATGCTTCTCCTTGCCGGAGACGCTGCGCGTAGCTTGCTTCCCCGCAGGGGTACAAGTCGGGAAACCGCAAGGGCGCAGTGGCTCCCCAACCTACGCAGCTTAAGGTTAACTGAACCGTATTGACTTCTAGCGAGTAAAAGTTTGGATTTATTTTCTAATTAATACGAGAAAGGGGAAACGAAGAAGAAAAACCTTGAATAATAATGGATAAGTTTCTTCTTATTTTTACTTCTTATTCTTCTTCTTTTACCCCTTCCCCTTCCTTGTCACATATCAGATAAATAATAAATTAACCTCTGACAAAGGAGGTTTTTAGAATTAAACAAAAATCTATCTGGAGATAAGTTACTAAAATTTGCAAACTAGCTTAGGGTTTGTACAGCCTCTGCAATGAGTATTGGTTGTTCCAAAACATTTTCATGCCCCATATTCATCATTCTCCTTTCCGGCGTTATGGCGTTACTGTATTAATTGTTGCACTAGCACTAGGGTTAATGTTAGCGATAGACCCTTGGCTAGGCATGAGTAAAACTCCTTTCCTGTTATTCTTTAGCGCTGTAATGGTGAGTGCCTGGTATGGTGGTTTCAAGTCAGGACTTTTAGCAATCTTCTTGTCTGGGCTACTGAGCGATTACTTCTTTATTTTGCCAGCCTATGATCTGAGTTTTGACTTCTCCAATGTTGTGCGAATTGGGTTGTTTACATTACAAGGATTGCTATTCAGTATCCTATGTTTAAAAAATACTCGGCTGCACCAGCAACTTCAGCAAGCCGTTCAGCAAAAAGACGAATTTCTAGCGTTGCACAATGCTTGGCTTGCCAGTTCACCAGTGGGACTGGCTTTTCTCGATACTGAACTTCGCTATGTTTACGTTAATGAAGCGTTAGCAGCTACAAACGGTGTGCCGCAAAGTCAACACATTGGTAGCACCTTTGGGGAAGTGCTACCGGAATGGGCAACGCAAATTGAGCCGATCTTTAGGCAAGTGATGCAAACTAGGGAGCCGTTACTTAACCAGGAAGTAAGGGGTGAAACCTATTATGGTCTTGTCAGCTATTATCCGGTGTGTTTACCGGATGGGCAGTTGTTGGGAGTGGGCATTAGTTCTATTGATATTACTCAACTCAAGCAGATTGAGCAAGCATTACGGGAAAGCGAAGCCAAGTTTCGCAGCGTAGTTGAGTCAAACATGATTGGTGTTGGCTTCTGGAATAGGGATGGCGGAATTATAGATGCTAATGATGCCTTGCTGAATATGGTGGGTTATACCCGTGAAGAATTACTTGCTGAAACACTTCGCTGGCAAGATTTAACTCCAATAGAGTACCATTCACTCGATGAGCAAGCACTGACTCAATTTCAAGACAGCATATTTTGCACCACTTACGAGAAGGAATATATTCGTAAAGACGGCTCACGCTTTCCGATTTTGATCGGTGCTAGCCACTTTGAAGGAACTGTAGATCGAGGAGCTTTCTTTGTTCTCGATATTACAGAACGCAAGCAGGCTGAGGAAAGACTCCGCTATCTCGCTCAAATTAGTAGTGTCCTCTCTAGTTCGCTAGATTATGAAGAAACCTTAGAACAAATCGCCAAAATCTCAGTTCCCCAGCTAGCTGATTGGTGTAGCCTAGATATTTTAAATGAAGATGGTTCCATTCGCCGCCTACCGATCGCTCACGCAGATCCGACTAAAGCCGAGTGGGCGCGTCAACTTCAACAATATGTGCCAGATTCCAAAGGTACGAATGTCATTAGTAGGGTACTGCAAACCGGGCAAAGCGAATTAATCCCAGAGGTGTCTGACTCATTCTTAGTGGCGATGACTCAGAATCAAGAACACTTAGACATTGTTCGGCAATTGGGGATTAAGTCTGCGATGATTGTACCTTTAATAGTACGAGGGCAAGTACTCGGCTGCATCAGGTTTGTCACCACCGAATCAGACCGTCGCTACGATCGCTCTGACCTGACTTTAGCAAATGATGTTGCTGATCGGGCTGCCTTAGCGGTGGAAAATGCCCGACTTTATGGAGATATCCACCAAGCTTTAGTACATTATGCCGAATCACTGTCTCTTTTAGATGCCCTGCTCGCAGGCGCTCCTGTCGCTGTCTGCTTTTTAGATCGGGAACTGCAATATATCCGAATTAATCAGGTTTTCGCTGACATTAATGGTTTGACCATAGAAGAGCATCTCGGACGCAAATTTGGGGAAGTGTTCCCTGAAATGATGGTTGAGTTTGAGCTACAGTTACAGCGCGTGTTGGATACTGGAGAACCCCTGCTAAATATGGAAATTAGCGGTGAGACAAGGGGACAACCCGGATATTATGGCTATTGGCTGGGCAACTATTACCCAGTCAAAAACAGAATGGACGAAACGGTAGGAATTGGGATTATTCTCGCAGATGTGACAGTAGCAAAGCAAACAGAAGTTGCGTTGCGCGAAAGCGAAGAAAGATTCCGGGCAATGTTCAACCAAGCGGCTGTAGGCATTACTTTAATCGCCTTAGATGGACGATTTCTGCAAATTAATCCTGCCCTGTGCGAAATTACTGGGTACAGCTATGAAGAGTTAATCCAGATGAATTTTCAAGAAATTAGCCACCCTGACGACTTGGAGATTGATTGGGAAAATGCTCGGCAAGTTTTAACACGAGAAATTAGTGGTTATTCCATAGAGAAGCGCTATATCCGCAAAGATGCTTCCATCGTTTGGGTAAACCTGACTCTATCAGCAGTTTGGGATGCTAAGGGACAAGCCAAGTATGCAGTGGGTATTATTGAGGATATTAGCGAACGCAAACGAGTTGAAACGACACAACAGTTTTTAGTCGAAGCCAGCACCTTACTCGCTGCTTCATTGGATTATGAAATTGCCTTGGAAAATGTGGCTAATTTGGCAGTTCCGACTCTGGCTGATTGGTGTATTGTAGATGTTTTCTGTGAAGATTGGTCAAGTAAACAAATTGCGATCGCCATTGCCGATCCCACAAAACGAAATATTCTAGACGAAATCCAACGCCATTATCCACCCAAAAGCCGAGCAAAATACCTTGTACAGCAGCTAAAGTTGGGAATTTCGGTATTTTACCCGGAATTATCTGACTTTCATCTTGTCTACATGGCTCAAGACGAGGCACATCTGCACTTGCTGCGAAGCCTGGGTATTCATTCTCTAATGGTGATTCCAGTCCGTTCCCGTGGGCAATTATTTGGAGCCATATCTTTTTTTACAGCCGAATCAGGTCGGCACTACAAACATACAGATTTGGCTTTAGCAGAGGATATTGCTCGTCGTGCTGCGACAGCAATTGACAACGCTAGACTCTACCAGGAAACTCAACAGGCAAAACAGGCAGCTGAACAGTCTGTGAATCGCATGGTACTTTTACAAAAAATAACTGCGTCCCTCTCGGAAGCCCTAACTCCCCAACAGGTAGCTGACGTAGTGGTAAACCAAGGTATTGCCGCCTTGTCAGCCACGGCTGGCTCCGTTGTCTTACTTGCTGATGTCAGTACTTTAAAAGTTGTGCAAGCAACTGGCTATCCGCAATCGCTCCTAGATGCTTGGGCAACTTTTCCCATCACTGCTGCTAACCAAATAGCAGAAACAGTCAGAACTAAAAAGCCGATTTTTTTAGAAAATCTCGCAGCTTTGATGGCAAAGTATCCTAACTTAGCAGATAATGTGGCTCTCACTGGAAATAAAGCCTGGGCTGCCATTCCGTTGATCGCAGAAGCCAAAATAATTGGGGCACTGGGATTAAGCTTTGCCACTGTTCAAAGATTTAATGAAGAAGACCGGGGATTTATGTTGACACTGGGACAACAGTGTGGACAAGCGATCGCTCGCGCTCAACTTTACGAAGCCGAAAAGACTGCAAGGGCACAAGCCGAGACAGCTAACCGAATTAAGGATGAATTCCTCGCTGTCCTTTCCCATGAACTCAGAACTCCTTTAAATCCGATTTTAGGGTGGGCAAAGTTACTCCGAACCCGCAAGTTCGATGAAGCCACTAGAATCCGAGCTTTAGAAACAATCGAGCGCAATGCCAAGTTACAAAGCCAACTTATTGGAGATTTACTTGATGTTTCGCGGATTTTACAGGGTAAGGTAAACTTTGAACTCTATGCAGTGGATTTGAAAGTAGCGATCGCCGCCGCACTAGAAACGGTACGCTTGGCAGCAGAAGCGAAGTCAATCCAAATTCAAACGTCGCTGAGTCATGATGTTGGCAAAGTTCTAGGCGATAGCGATCGCTTACAACAAGTAATGTGGAATCTCCTCTCCAATGCTGTTAAATTCACACCTGTAGAAGGACGAGTAGAAGTCCGTTTAGAGCAAGTTGGATTAGATGCCCAAATCCAGGTGATTGATACAGGTAAAGGCATCAACCCGGAATTTTTGCCTTACGTATTTGACTACTTCCGCCAAGCAGATGCCAAGACAACGAGAGTATTTGGCGGATTGGGATTGGGACTGGCAATTGTGCGCCGTCTCGTAGAACTACACGGTGGCACAGTTCATGCCGATAGTCTTGGAGAAGGACAGGGAGCAACCTTTACAGTCAAGCTACCTTTGGTCAAAAGTACTGAGTTACGAGTTGAGAATACCAAAGCTTCTCAACCACAATTCAGTACTCAAGACTCATTACTTTCTGGAGTGCAAATCCTGCTTGTAGACGATCAGGCTGATGTCCGAGACTTTTTTAGCTTTGCGCTAGAGCAATATGGGGCAACTGTAACGGCAGTTGAATCGGCAGCTGAAGCACTCGAAACATTAGCTCAGTTAAAACCAGATATTCTCTTAAGCGATATTGGAATGCCCTTCATGGATGGCTATATGCTGGTGCGTGAGGTGAGAAAATTGTCGCCAGAGCAAGGTGGACAAATTCCAGCGATCGCTTTGACTGCTTATGCAGCCGAAATTGACTACAACCAAGCAATGGCAGCCGGATTTCAAAAACACCTACCTAAACCTGTTGAACCAATCGATTTAGCTACAGCGATCGTTAATCTCATCGGTCATAATTAACTTTGAGTAGGGACACAGCAACGCTTATGTGTGTTAACTTACAGCAGCTTTATCCCAATCTAGTGATCTGGAATAACGAAGTAACTATAATTACAACAATATTAGTAGAGCAATTATACTTAACCCAATTGTAGGAAGTATTTTGGTAAGCGATCGTGTCAATCTAGCAAATAATTTTTCTTTGGATTTACTTATGGCTAAAAAATCTCAAACAAATTTAGAACAATACCAAGATGTCAGATTATCTGCTACCACAAGAATTTGGGTGATTACGGTAGCCATTCTCGGAGTTTGCGTTCCTCTTTCAATCGTTACTAGAAGCGGTGCTATTCTTCCTTTAGTTGCTATTGGTGGCGCAGCTGTTGATACAGTTGCAATTTGGCGTTCTGATGAGCAAAAATCAAAAACTAACTATTTGCAACAGCAGCAAATAGAACTGTTAGAGCAAAGATTAGCAAATTTAGAAACAATTGTTAGTAGTGATGACTTGAACTTGCAAATGAAAATTAAACAGATTGAGGCAAGAGATACTTTTGGCGACTCCTCTGATATGAGTACTACACCCAAACAACCAAAACGCAAAGGTTAAAATAATTTGTAATTCGTAATTTTCATAACACAAGGGTTTCATTGATTTGGAATGCGTGGTTTACTTCCGACGTGCTGTACTAAATTAGGACTTACGCAAGTAAACTTTCCTTTGTAGCTAGAACTGTTTCTAGGGAAACAGTATCTCGTTCTTCATCTCCCTTAGAATTGACCAACATCATCTAAATTCTCTATACCTTAGTTGCATTAGCTAATGAGATATCTAAATGCTATCCATCTCTATGTTTACCCGCAAATATATGTTAATGGCTGTGTTTTATTAGACTGCTAAAATTACTAGATTTTAATTAACTAAAGGTTATAAACTTGAGTAATTGCATTGGTATAGCTTACGGTAGGTATACAATAGTGTGACACGGGAATGCAGATGGATTGGATTAGCTTACTCAAGGCTCAACAAGCTGACTTCCTTCAACGTGTGAAAAAACCTAAAACTTACGACTTATCTTTGCTAGAAAGTCAAGTTAAAGGTTGTCACACTGAAATTATGGCCTTTTGGGGCGAACCTTTGGCAAAACTCCAAGAGCTTTCTCGCCAACAAGCAGAAGTTCTCGCCAAAAATCCGCCGCCGACTCCGCCTGAATATCCTGAACCTCCTGACTGGACGATACCTTTTCCTAAATATTTTCAGCAACAAGCCCAAGATTATCTTTTGCGGGAGCAAATCGTTAACCAGGTGATTACTGAACGCTTGGGCAAGTTGGTAAAAAAGGTGCCACAAGATACGTTGCAAAACATGATTTTAGATGATGAGGGAAATTTGTGTGGCGAAAGCAAATTTTCTTATGTACTAAAAGATAATCCTCAGCTAAGTGTTCAAGTTTATGTTGCTGATGGAGAAAGTTTTAATGGTATTAAAAAAGACAAAATTAAGTGGTCGGTTACTCAACAAGATTTAAAAAATCACCAAGTATTAATTTTTCTCTGTTTGTTTTATCCATATACAGGTAATTTAGGATACGAAAAACAAAGCATAATTACAGGTTTTTTACCTGCAAATCAAATTGAACTTACTGAACCAAAACTCTACATTAGTCCGAGTAACTTGTTGTATGCGGGGGGGTTAAGTTGGTATTTAGAATCACTTGTTGGCAAAAAAGACGCGCCGACAATAATTAACGAGACAACGATCGCAGAGACAATACAGACTATACCATCAGAGCATTGCCTCAAAGGTATAGTAGGTGATTGGGAATGCTGGCAGACTTTGAAAGGACATACCAGAGGAATTAATTGTCTAGCTTTCAGTTCAGGATGTAAGAATGGCAAAACCTTACCCATATTGGCAAGTGGTAGTCGGGGTGAGACGAAGCTATGGGATTTAACTAAGGGTGAATTAATAGATACATTGTCAGAGTATCCTTGGGTGATATCTGGGCTGGTGGATGAAGTGAATTCCCTCGCCTTTAGTTCAGATGGACAAACTTTAGTGAGTTGCGGTGCAGATTCCACAATTAAGATTTGGCACGTAGGCGCTCTAGACTTGATAGATATTTTGCACAAACATAATGGAGTAGTACGATGTGCTGCCTTCACACCCGATGGTAGAATGTTAGCCACTGGCGGAGATGACAGAAAAATTCTGTTTTGGGATTTAATGCAGCGTCAGGTTGCGATCGCACTCTCTTTAGATGATACAGCTGCTCATTCCCTGGTTTTAAGTCGAGATGGGCAGACTGTGGTAATAGGTAGCTATCGCAAAATCAAAGTCTGGCGCACCTCACCGAATACGGGGATCAAAAGTTTAAAGGATACACAACCACTGCATACCCTCATGGGTCATTCTCACATCGTTCGTTCCTTAGCAATTAGTGCAGATGCTAAACTACTAATCAGTGGCAGCTGGGATCAAACGATTAAAATTTGGCATTTAGAGACTGGGGAATTACTTCATACTCTTAAAGGACATAGGGATCGGGTATATGCGATCGCTTTAAGTCCCAATGGACAAATTATTGCCAGTGGTAGTGCTGATCAAACAATCAAATTGTGGCATCTACAAACAGGAGAACTGCTTGGTACTTTTATTGGTCATACTAACATAGTTACAGCATTAGCTTTTACAGTCTCCGGTGAAATGTTGGTTAGCGGCAGTTTGGATAAAACAATTAAAATTTGGCAACGAAGTTAAAAGTAATTCGTAATTCGGGCGTTGCTAAATCAAGAGATTAAATTTTATGTATTAAATCTAAAACCCTTATACTCTCTGCGTCTCTGCGCGACGCCAGGTGCTTCTCCTTACCGGAGACGCTGCGCGAACAAGTCGGCAGAGCCGCCCAACGCACTGGCTCCTCTGCGTGACATAAATCATCCCGCAAATTATGTAACACCCATAATTCGTAATTAATAAGTCTTTGAGCTCTGCAATCAAGAATTTTTCAAACCAAGATTATTTGTGGCACGATTGGCTTATGTAATAACTTCATATTTTCTACCATTATATTGATTAAATATTGAGCGATGGGATGAATAACCGAATTCATCATCGCGTTCTTCATATTGTTGAATCCAATTCTGGAGAAACTCGAATGTTTGTGCCTGCTCCTCGGTTGATTTAAATTTGTGCGGTTCCCAAGGACGATTGCGGTTATTTTCAAGACACTTACTAATGCCGGGATTTAGGAAATAGATTTCAGTCGAGAATTCAATAGCAGCTTTTATTAGAGTACTGTAGCAGCCTTCAATTACCCAAGAAACATTATTTTCTATGAAGTTTGTTAGATCCTTTTTTGAATCTTTTTGAGAATGCCGTATAGCAACTTGATTTGGTTCCCAGACGATAGTATCAAGATCAAGAATTGGAATCCTCAAGTCTTTACCAAGTCTATTTGCAAGAGTACTTTTTCCCGAACCGGAATTGCCAAATATTAAAATTCGATACATTGTGGTGATGTAATTAAGTACGGTGCGTTAGTCTACGGCATAACGCACGTTACATTTAAATTTCTTAATATAGCTTGAAATATTAACGCCGACTTACTTAGATAAAATCAAATTTAATAAGCAAAAGCTCATTTGACTTACTCATTTTGGTGTTTTTTGTAAGCAAAAGCTTATTTGACTTACTCAAAAGCTTATTTGACTTACTTATTTCAGTGTTTTCTGTAAGCAAAAGCTCATTTTACTTACTCAAAAGCTTATTTGACTTACTCATTTGAGTAAGTCACACACTTGTGATATCGTTTCATTTTAATAACGATACAAATACGTTGGTAGGGGCACAGCATGCTCATTGGTGTCAACTTAACGTGAAAGCGTAGTCTGATAAGCATTTCAAAATTTTTCGATGTACCACCTAGATTTAGATCCCCCCTAACCCCCCTTAAAAAAGGGGGAACTAGAGTCTTTTGCCCCCTTTTTAAGGGGGGTTGGGGGATCTAAAACCACAATAAATTGAGTGTTTGAGCTGAAGTTGACACGTATGAGCATGCTGTGCTCCTACTGTCATCTTAATTTTTTGAATTTAGAATTACTAGCAGTTTCTAACCGCCGATTTAACGTTAAGTTGACTTTTGAATCACAATATTTCCTGCATTTGAGCATAGGCTTCATAAACGCCCTTCACGTTGTACCAGTTGAGGAAAATCCGAGCAATTTCTAAAGCCAATTGAGGTTTACCTAAGTTAATTAACCATTGCAAAAAAGGTGCCATTGTTCGTTCATTAAGCGCGCCATTAAGTGATAGAATGCCCCACAGTAAACGATGTAGCCAAGTCATTTGAATCATCATTCGCACTTCCCATGTAGGATGCTTTTGATAAAATAAAACTCCCATACGCCCACGTTGAACTTCTTGGTCAATTAATCGAGGAATTTGCTCTAATTTAAATGGGGGATGCCAGTGATAACCGACGGCTTCTGGACATTTAATTAGTTTCAAATCTAGTTTTTTTAGCCGTACACCTAGCTCTAAGTCTTCCCAGCCATAGAGTTGAAACTTAGTATCAAAAAGTCCAGCTTTTTCTAACCAATGTTTAGGAATTGCGACATTTCCCGTAGCAAAAAAAGCTGCGGAAAAATCTGTTACTTTGTAGGGTTCAGCAGTTGGGTGATCGAAATTGCAAGTATTAATTACTGCACCGTAAGTAAAAAAGCGATCGCTTCCCAATTTCTCTTTTCCCTGCGCTAGTGCCTTACCATGAGCTTGCAAGAAATTTTTCAGCACCACTAAATCACTATCAATAAAGATAATTGTATCTCCCTGCGCCTGTTCTACCCCTAAATTTCGAGCCGCAGCTGGGCCAGCATGGTTTTGCTGAAAGCATCGCACATGGGGAAATTCCTCTTTGTGTTCTGCCAACCAATCCAATGTGCCATCAGTAGAACCATCATCCACCAAGACAATCTCGTAACCAATAACTGAACTTGGCTGACTCAACTCCTGCATTTCCAAGGCACGGAGGCACTTTTCCAAAATTGGTTGGCGATTATAAGTCGGTATTACAACGCTGAAAAACACAGTTTCACCCATAATACTACCCATCTCTAGGATAGGACAGATGCGACCTTGACACTGTTCCTTACCCGATTCTGGTCACGAAAATAGCATTTAGTTAATTAATATATAACCTAAGCTTAATTCTTGTAACCTAAACTTAGTAATATGCATAAAAAGTGCAAAATTTAGATTTATTTTATTATTAATAGGTTATTCGTTTTTAAAACTCAGTAAATTCCCAGAAATTAAAAGCTTTGGCTTATACTAAATTTTTCCTATCACATCAGAGGAAAGTTTGATGTCTAAACTGAGTCGCAGACAAATTTTAATATTTTTTGCTGGTAGTGCTGGTGCTGTTGTTTTAGGAGGCAAAATCCTAGAAGGTTTTATCGGCACTAAACAAGCAAAAATCTCGCCACTAGGCTTTACACCTGTACGCTTACCACATCCCTTACCAATTTATCAAGAGCAGACAAATTTCTTGCCAACAAAAATTGGTGAAGGAAAAGTAGTTAATCTATCTGCTGATGTGAAGTTAAGTAGTTACAACATTATTGATGACGTGGTGGTGCCGCCAGAATACGAACGTTACGTAATTGCCAGTTGGGGCGATCGCGTCTTTCCTAACAAAGATGATTATTTCGGTTACAATAACGATTTCACTGCTTTTATTCCCCTTGATCAAACTAATGATGTCGGGTATTTATGGGTCAATCATGAATACGTTAGTTTTCCATTTTCTAGCTTATTACTAGAAGACTCTTCTGATCTTAAAAAACTACCCGACGCATTTGAAAACGTCATCGGCTGGGCTTTACCCTCTAGCCAAAATATTGAAGTTGAAGGGGAATCTTTATATAATCAAGGCGGATCAATTATCCGCATCTCTCGCAGTAATACCAGTAAACGTTTTGCTGTGGTCAAAGATGTCAAAAATCGCCGCGTTCATGGTCTTTCTGGGTTAGGAATCAATAGCCAACGAAATGATAACTACAAAAACCTCACGGCTTGGGGAAGTCGCAGTCACCAGAAAGGTGATCAAAATTATTTAATCGCAACAGGCCCAGCTGCAACGGAAGTTTTTAATCTTAGTTCTGATCAACTGGGTAATAAAATTATTGGTACTGCCTTTAACTGTTCAGGTGGTAAAACTCCTTGGGGAACAATCTTATCTGCGGAGGAGAACTTCCAAAATTATGTTACAGAAGGAGTCAAAGCTAATGGGACTCAGACGAGTTACACAGATAAAAATATCGGCAAGACTTTTGGTTTAGTAGGAGAAAAATACGGCTGGATTGTTGAAATTGACCCCAACAATCCAGAATTTCGCCCTCGCAAACACACTTGGTTAGGTCGCTACCACCATGAAAATGTTGCCTTGCGTGTTGAACAAGGCAAGAAATTAGTTGCTTATTTAGGTGATGACAGACGTGGGGGACACACTTGGAAATTTGTTAGTACAGGTACTATTTCCTCGCCAACCAGCAAAGCCAACAGCAGTTTGTGGGAAAGTGGTACATTGTATGTCGCCCGTTATAATACAAACGGCACAGGTCGATGGATACCGTTACGTTTATCTACTGATACCAATCCCCTTGCGCCATCGGTGATTTCTTCTGTAGAGTTTGCCGCTTTGGGTTCGGCTCAAAGAAATGGTCGTTTATCCCTACCAAAACGCAACGGTATTGCAGGTCAAACTACAGATGGTGGTTTATTCAACTGCGACACCACTAACGAAGTAGCTACTCTACCTGCTTATCAAGGTAAGAAACTATCTAACTTCTATCCTACCCAAGGCGCGCTTCTGTCCGATGCTTTCTTAGCGGCAAACCTGGCGGGGGGAACTCCTACAGCCCGCCCAGAAGATATAGAAGTACATCCAACCACCAAAGAAGTGTTCATTGCTTACACTGATGGTGCGCCAGGAAGCGACGGCTATCCAGATTCGCGGATTTTCCAGGTTGCCAAGTTAAGTCCAAATGTTAATGCGACGCAGCAATCAGGTGGATTATACAAGATTATTGAAGACAGTGCCGATGGTACAGGTCTAACCTTCCGTTGGCAGAGATTCGCTCAGGGTGGCGAAGATGGGTCGGTGTCTGGTGCTGGTTTTGCGAATGTAGATAACTTAGTATTCGACAATCAGGCAAATGTTTGGGGTGTAACAGATATGTCTACCAGCACTCACAATGGTTTTAATGTTGGTGCTGCTGGCACTCCAAACCCCATCGACCACACAGCGACTGGTGATGTTTCCAGTTTCACAGGAGTCTTTGGTAATAACTGGCTGTTTTATATCCCCACCAAGGGTTCTGATGCTGGAAAAGTAATACCCTTTGCCCAAGGTCCGGTGCGTAGTGAAATGACCGGGCCAACTTTTGTGGGAGATACGCTGATTCTTGCAGTACAGCATCCTGGTGAAGATTGCCCGATTAACGATGGCACAATACTGAGTCGCAGCATTGAATTACTAGATTTAAATGGTACGACCTTCAATCAGACTCGCACTGTACCTCGTGGTAGTAGTTGGCCTAGTAACATCAATGGTCAACCTACGGGTGTCCCTCGTCCATCTGTAATTGCTATCCAGCGTAAGCAGCCAAATGGTAGTTTTGTTTAGCATTCTTTGTGTGTATAAAGATGTTGTCATCCAACATCTTTATATTGAAGTTCTAGCAAAAATCGCTGCTTTATAATTTGGAATCACAAATGCACACAGATAACTTATCTGTGTGCATTATTTGTCTAATTACCAAGTTAAACCGTTTAGTTGAAGTTGGTTACAACTTAATTGCAGAAAGCCTACGAGGTTGAAACTGAGTTAGTACAAGGTTTTACTTTTTCTTGCGTTTGAGGCATAACCCGATAATACCAGCGATCACTGTACCACCAAGAGTCATAGGTTCTGGTACGGGCTGACCTGTCGAGTAACTTACTGTACCCACCTCTATTACAGACAATAAGTCGGCACTAAGAATGCTAGAAAATTTTGTTCCCCCTCTATTTGGATTACCTGGATTATCCCCAATGAAAAACTGATCTTCAACCAAGTAGCTTAGTCCTAACAGATTGCCATTTGTAAAGCTGACTACAGGAGATAATGGGTAATCAAAATCACTGGCCTCTGTATACTGAGTACCCAAATAGTCAAATAAAATGGATAGTCCATTGCTAACCCCTAGATTTTCGTCACCTATCCCAGTTAAGGTTGAGTCCTCATATTGAAAAGAGCCGAAATGCTGACCCGGATTGCTGCCAGATGTCGCATTCACAGTGAAATCATAATTAACCACAGCAGCTTGTACCGATTTAGAACCAACAGCAGTGATGGAGATGGCAACAGCAAAAGTAGCAATGCCAAAATATGAAGCTAATTTCATTAAAAAATACTCCAAAGCTAAAAAGCTATAGTTCTGTAATTTAATTAAATAAGCTTTTAACCATCGTACATAGGTTAAGGAATACTAAACAAAAGACGATTTTTATAAAATCTTTAAACTTGTCAGGCACATATAAATTTCCTGTAAATTAATACCAGACTATTAGTATAGCAGTTCTCGTTTACGTGAGGTACACCCGTAGGGGCACGGCATGCCGTGCCCCTACACCTTGGGATCTAACGTTGTACCGCATCTGAATGGGAACCGCTATAGTAGGCGAATCTGCAAATCGGAAGCTCACAGACTTTAAAATTATATTCGCACGTTATAGAAATCAGTCAAAAAGATTCTCAATCTCTATGAATAGAGATATGTCTGTGCATCAAAAAGGTGTTTATTACCTGTATCAAAAGGAGATATAAAGATAATGATTATCATACTCCCAGGTTAAATGAGAGAGCGATGTCTCCGACGGGCTACGCCTACGCAAGTTTTGATTACAAATCAAATCATCCTATTAATAATTTGTCAGTAAGTAATAGAATGATTGCTGTAAATTGCAAGTGATAATCTGGCTTAATTTATCATTTTAATAAAAACATTACCTTTTCTTAACCCAGATAAGATAACTTTTATATATGTACATTAGTTGTTCTATTGTTTAAATATTTCTGAATTTGAAGGTATATATCTTAAGAAAGAGATGGATGAGCAATTTTAGAAAAACTGTCTGGTAAACAAAGTCTCTAATTTATAGGCATTCAAAGATAACTTTTGATAAACAATATTCCCAATTGACAAAACCCTCCCTACAAATACGGTTGGTGGGAATTTTTTCAGCTACTACTATACTGTAAAAAGGTTTTTTGAGTAATGCTTTCACTTCAATGGTGTGGATGTGCAGATGATGCAGTAAAAGTAATTAGTAATCGGCAAAAAGCAAAAGTTTTGTGGATGATAGTAGGTTTACTTGCTGTTTTTTTTATTGCGGAGTGGAGCGTGGGTTTATGGAGCCAAAGTTTATCTTTACAGGCGGATGCTGGACACATTTTTTCGGATATTACAGCCTTGGCAATATCTCTACTTGCGAGTTTTTTAGCACAGCAACCAGCTAAGACAAAGGCAACATTTGGCCATCAGCGGATCGAAGTTTTAGCAGCTTTGTTCAATGGATTAGCTTTGGTAGCGATCGCTACTTTTATCACATGGGAAGCTATTCAACGTTGGCAACATCCAGCAACAATTTTGGGCTTACCAATGTTAGGAATTGCGGTATTAGGTTTAATCGTTAATTTGTTCAACATTACTTTACTTCATCCCCACACTCACAACGACTTAAACCTACGGGGGGCTTTGCTTCATGTCATCGCCGATACTGCTAGTTCTGTTGGCGTAATTATAGCTGCTTTAGCAGTTCATCTTTGGCATTGGTGGTGGGCAGATGTCGCCATTAGTTTAGTAGTTGCAACTTTTACTGGTTTAAGTGCTTTACCCCTAATCCAAGAAAGCCTAAAGATTTTTTTGGAGTATGCACCAGAATCAATTGATCCTGCTGAAGTGGAAATATCTCTCAAATCTTTTCCTGGTGTTGTTCAAGTAGAAAAACTTCATATTTGGACAATTAGCTCAAATAAAGTAATGCTTTGCGCCAATTTGACTGTGGAATGTCCAACTATCCAAGAACGCGATCGCTTGCTCAATAAGTTGCAAACTCACATCCAAAAAACTTTTAATATTGCTGAGATAACTTTGCAGCTAACTAACTCTCAAAAACCTTCAGCGCCGCCGATTCATCCTTTGTTTAACCAAAACTTAACTTTAATGTTGTCTGCAAATAAAACAAATTAAAACTAGAGTAATAACTAAATATATGATGTTACTGAAAATGATTATTTTTTATTATATTGTACTTCCTTTGTTGACTTAAATTAACATTTACAAATGATGCTTATTGGCATTTATAAATTGTCAAAGCATATCTATAGCTGATTGTAATCGGTTATTTACTAGGAGTTTTTCTGATCATGACTTTCATCCCAAAATCCAAAATGATTTCATTACTAAAACAGTACAAAAGCTCGTTGGCTTGGTTTATATCTGGTCTGCTTCTGTCAGTTTTGTTGTTCTTAGGAACATCAAATCAGCAGCCAGCAACCGCCTCTAATCCAAGTTATGCCGCAGCCCCTAGTCAGGTAGATGTGACTACTACATATTCAGACTTTCGTGCTACTCATCTAGAACCAAATTTTTACCAAAATTAACCACTAAAACTTGCTCAATTAACTTTAAGGTACACTGCAATGATTTCATTTTTGGGGAAGTACAAGCGATCGCTAGCCTTGATTATGGTTGGCTTTATCTGTACCGTTTTGCTGGTATTTGGTAATTCTGTTATTAAGCCGAGCCTAGCTGCTGGTAACGGGATTAACGTAATTATCATGATTGGGGATGGTATGGGTTGGGAGATGGCGCGGGCCGCAGCCGTTGCTAAAGGCGCTCCTTTTTACACAAGTGGTAAAGGCTCAGGTCTAAGCTTCCAAAAGCTAACTGGATATGGATTGGTCACTACTTACGGCACAACTATTCAGGGAAATACACCAGCCACTCCAACAGACCAGCCCCATCTAACAGGTAACTCTGCTTTAGATGGATCTAATCCACTCACAGCTGCAAGTCCTGTTCGTCCAAACTTTTCATTCCAGCCTACTCCTTTTAATCCTGGCAATAGATTTGATGGTAATAGTCTGGAGAACGGTAATCTGGCAGGTTATGACATCAGTAAAGGTGGCCCTGTTCCCTGGATTCCTTTGACCCCTACTAATGCTGGTACTTATGACAAAGATTACATCAAGTACAGTTATCCTGACTCTGCTAACACCGCTACAACTCTTTATACAGGAGTAAAGAGCTTTAACAACGCGATGGGGGTAGACATCTACGAGAAGAAGTTGAAAACCATCCTGGAAATTGCCAAGGAAAAGAATAAGTCTACAGGCTTGGTAACATCCGTACCGATTAGTCACGCAACACCTGGGGCTGCTGCTTCTTTCGTAAATCGTCGTAGCAAGTACGACAGTATTTACGACCCCAGCAAGAGCAACCAAGACAGCATTTTGCAACAGACATTGCTGAACTTTAAGCCTAATATTTTGTTGGGTGGCGGTCATCCCAAAGATTTTGCCAATGATAAAAGTACAAGTACAGCCGATGGTGTCTTCAACTATACGTATATTACAGAAGACACTTACCAGCATTTGAAGAATAACCCGACATCCAATCGTTATGGTTATACCTTTATAGAACGTGGTCCTAATGCGACTCAGACGTTGCTAAACACGGCTGCTAAAATCGACCCGAACAAGGGAGGCAAATTATTTGGTCTGTATGGTGCCCGTGGACAAGATGGCAACATTCCTACCAGTTCTTCTAAAGGAGACTATAGTTTGACAGGTTTAAGCAACTTCTCCCTCTATAGCTCCGTTGTCAAAAGTGGTGGAACTCCACCTGTCTGTCCATCAGGTAAGATAATTACTGGTACCGTTGGGGATTGTGTTCCTGTCATTGATGCAGCAGGTAATCCCATCGCTCCTAATGTTCCTGCACCTGATACTGTGCGTCCTCTGGCTCCTGGTGAAACCGATGCCAGCTTTATCGCTAAAGAGATTAACGAAAATCCAACCTTGGCTGATTTGACCAAAGCAGCTCTAACCGTTCTAGGTAAAGACAAAGATGGCTTCTGGCTGATGGTTGAGGGAGGTGACATCGACTGGGGCGCTCATGACAACAACATGGATAACCTAATCGGAACCATGAATGATTTTGATAAGGCAGTCCAAGAGGTTACTACCTGGGTCAACAATCATGGTGGTTGGAGTAAGAATCTGGTGCTAGTTACTGCTGACCATGATCACTACCTAACCCTGAATAATGATTTTGCCTCGAAGCTAACTCCCAATCCTGACCCTAATCAAGCTAAAGGCTTGAAGTATAACGCCAAAGACATCACTTTCGTAAAACACAATCCTACGGATGCTGGTCACTTCTGGGGGTCTGATCCAAATTACAAGTACCTCTGGGGTAGCCATAGCCGCCGCGTTGTACCTGTTTACTACCAGGGCGCTTACGCATCAACTCTGACCCGATCTTTCGGACAAGGCTATCAAATTAAAGATAGCTCTGGTACTTACAGCGTGCCTGGTGTTCGGGGTGTGGTTGACCAAAGTCATATCTTCCAAGCTATGAAAGCTGCGATCACCGCTCCGTAAATTGAATACATCGCTTTAGTGAACACGGACTGAAAAGCTTTGTGTTGCAGAGACGTGTGTGATCACGTCTCTGTCTCATAAACCTATTGCGGTATTTTTGCACCTGTTATTAATTAAAGGAAAAAAATGACTGACTTCATCTTCAAGAAATTAGCAGCTGTAACGTTAGGAACTGCTCTAATTTTTTCGTTAGGGGAAACTACCTCTGCCCAAGCTGCAACCCTGATTTATGATTTCTCTAACGACAATAAGACTCTCACAGGCACTTTTTCGTTCGACCAAGCAGCAGCAACAGACGATCAACAAGTAACGATCGCCGAAGGTTTGAAGATTTTTGCTACCTACGGTGGCCAGTCATACACGGAAGCAGATGATTCTTTGGCGTCAGTTTTTACCGACTTTTCGGGAACTATTTTGAACGAAGCGGGATTGGGTTTATCTTTTACACTTGGTAGTTTTAATGTCTACCGCGAAAGTTTTATCGATCTGAATGATTCCACTGATGCTGGTGTTCAGACCGTCACTTACACTTACAGAAGTGTTCCAGAGCCAAGTTTCATGCTTGGATTGTCTGTGGTTGGGTTGAGTTTGTTCTTGAGTAAAAAGATAGCATCTTCTAGACTATCAAGCACAAAAGCTTAAGCCAAATTATCAAGAATAACAGGGTGGAATTATCCACCCTGCAAATTTTTAACATTTATAAAATCGAAAAGCTCAGATTCCCGATTTCTTTAAGAAGTTGGGAATTTCGTTGTTCATAAATAATTAAGTAGGGCTATATCCTTCTATTGGCAAACTTAGACGAGAGTTAACTGTAATGTCTGGGTTTGCAGTTAATTAACCCATAAGTTGTTGTATGAAGAAAATATACATGGACTAGTTTAGATATAATAATGACTCATTCTTTGTTTTCCTAACTGGAGAAATTAATGGGTCGCGCCAAAAAGGTTGTCCTGGCATATTCTGGCGGAGTAGATACCTCAGTTTGCATCCCCTACCTCAAGCAGGAGTGGGGTGTGGAAGAGGTGATTACTCTAGCAGCAGATTTAGGTCAGGGAGATGAACTAGAGCCAATTCGAGAAAAAGCTTTAAAATCGGGTGCAAGTGAATCCCTGGTGGCGGATGTCAAAGACAGTTTCGTTAAAGATTACGCCTTTGGAGCGATTCAAGCCAACGCCCTCTATGAAAATCGTTATCCTCTCGGAACTGCCCTTGCTCGTCCACTGATTGCCAAGGTATTAGTAGAAACAGCCGAAAAATATGGTGCTGATGCGATCGCTCACGGTTGCACGGGTAAAGGTAACGATCAGGTTCGCTTTGATGTCTCTGTTACCGCCCTAAACCCTAACTTGAAGATCCTCGCACCAGCCAGAGAATGGGGGATGAGCCGTGAGGAAACGATCGCCTATGGGGAAAGCTTTGGTATCCCCTCACCAGTTAAAAAATCTTCTCCCTACAGCATTGACAAGAATTTGCTTGGTCGTAGCATTGAAGCTAGTTTACTCGAAGATCCGTCATTCGAGCCACCAGAAGAAATTTATGAGATGACCAAAGCGATCGCTGACACTCCCAACCAGCCAGAGTACATCGAAATTGGTTTCCACGGTGGTCTTCCGACAACTCTCAACGGTATAGCTAAAAAGCCAGTTGAGCTAATTGAACAACTCAATCAAGTGGTAGGAAATCACGGCATTGGACGGATCGACATGATCGAAAATCGTCTGGTGGGGATCAAATCGCGGGAGATCTACGAATCACCCGCTATGTTAGTCCTAATTCAGGCACATAGGGATTTAGAAAGCTTGACTTTAACGGCAGATGTCACCCATTACAAGCGTGGCATTGAAGAAAGTTACAGCCAAATCGTTTACAACGGTTTGTGGTACAGCCCACTCAAAGTTGCACTCGATGCCTTTATTCAAAAGACACAAGAGCGAGTTTCTGGAACTGTGCGAATGAAGTTGTTCAAGGGCAATTCTACGATAGTTGGGCGCTGGAGCGACAATTCTCTGTATACTCCCGATTTGGCAACCTACGGAGCCGAAGACAAGTTTGATCACAAAGCTGCTGAAGGCTTTATCTACGTTTGGGGACTACCAACTCGCATTTGGTCGCAGTTAACCAGGGGTTAGAAAGCAAAATATAAACAGACGCGATTAATCGCGTCTCTACTCCTCACCATTCGCTTCCTTGATTTGGCGAGACTCTAACCACAGGGGTACAACAATTAAGCCAGTCATGATCAGCAACGCTGCGATCGCAAATTTACCCACCCAAGCAACCAATTGTTCTAGAGAGATAATTTTGCCAGCAAAGAAAGCTAATGTCACCATCAAACTAGCCCAAGCAACTGCTCCTAATAAGTTGTATAAAAAGAATTTTCCGAAGGGCATTTCGACTATACCAGCTAGTGGTGCAGCAAAAACTCGCAACAATGCCAGAAAACGTCCAAAAAATACCGTTTTAGAAGCATTTTGACTAAATTGCTCTTTAATTTTCAGCAGTCTTACTTCAGAAATCCGAAATATACTACCAACTTTGACTAAGAAAGGCCAACCGCTAACCCTACCAATCCAATAGCCACAAGTACCGCCAATTACAGCACCCATAATTGCGTCACTGAGAACCAGCCAGAAATTCAGTTCATTGCTACCAGATAGGAACCCACCCACTAAAGTCACGGTTTCACCAGGAAGCGGAAGTCCTAAATTTTCTAGTAAAATTCCCAAAAAAATTGCCCAATAGCCATACCTGTGGGCGACTTCTTGGATGTTTTCTAGTGAAATCAGCTCTAAAGACATCCTGCACCCCCATCTTTACAAATTTTTACTTTTACTATATCTTTGCTTGTTTTTGGGCAGGGTGTCAATCAAGCCGCTTATATGGAGTCATTAAGTCATCATTTTAATTCTGAATACTCCATAGCCTATAGTCTATGGTAACTATTATATTTTTACTATTAACTATGCAATTTTTAGCATCAGTTACCACAAAATAATATTTATTTAAAATAAAGAAAAAATTTTTATAATAATTTTATAAACACCCAGTACAATTATGAACATCTTGTAAAAGCTACGATTTATACTGAAATTATTAGGCGCTTATGCCTATACTCGTGAAAGTTAATCATAATTTATACGACATGAATACCGAAAAAACTCTCTCAACTACGTGGCTATAATTCCCCAAATATATGGGTAAAACAGTCATTTTATCGTTAAAAGAGAAGAAGTATTAATGTCATTTTGCGATTTTTTGTCAAGTGTTCCAACTACCCTGTTAAATTAATGACTCTCACACAAGAACTTCAAGTAATTTTGTTCAAACCCCAAGCAAGCATAGATTTGGAAGGCGGTATGGCTTTGAGCGAACAAATGGCTAGAGTAGTACCCCAAGCTCATCAACTCTGGGTTATCGACCTAGCAGAAGTGAATTTCATGGACAGTTCTGGGTTAGTTCCTTTAGTAAAAGGGTTGAAAGCTGCACGTCAGAGTGGATGCCGTTTGGTTTTATGCAACGTGCAAACTCCTGTACGGTTAATTTTGGAACTCACTCAACTAGATTCAGTGTTTGAAATTTTTCACACTTACGAAGACATTTTTACTGACGTTAAAGATAACAGTCTGGTGCTAGCAAGCTAATAAACTTACCTTTAGAAAGATGGTGGAGTCAAGGAATATCTGTATTTATTCACACTTTCCCATCTATCCTCACATCATCAAAGATAACAGTCTGGTGCTAATAGGCTGGTTTTCTATTTTATATGGAGAATAAGTTGAGGAAAACTCCTAGTTTTGTAGCTAGGTAATAACAATGGCACGTAAATGAATTTGGTTGTTGGTCGCCAATCTACCTAAACCATATAGAGTAGAAAATGACCAAAATCGATCAAAGCAAGTGCAATTATTTGTGACATTCTCCCGGTCTTTCAAAGGCAAGGCTTTTCTATCAATCACCTAAGCTAATTGCTCTGTTTGCCATCCAATTAGTATAAGTAGGTAATAGGTAAAAAAGGATAGAACATCAGCGCGTTATTTCTGGCTACACAGTTATCTTTGCCTTGATGTACTAATTGGATGTCTCCAAGACCCTTTGCCACGCCAATTTATTACGCCAATCAAGGCAGAAAGCTCGTAGGCTTTGTACCGTGGAGACGCCAGACGAGAGCGATGGGAAACCCGTTTACAGGGCTAGCGCTGGCTCAAGAGTGCGTAGAGGCTTTATCCTCAGTCTAAGTATATGTATTATAACTAACTCTTATAGGTTGGTAATTCGCAAATAAAAAGCCAAGTAGTTCTAGCGGAGTACTCACGAGCCGCAAA
Organism: Nostoc sp.; assembly: GCF_041747015.1. GTDB lineage: Bacteria > Cyanobacteriota > Cyanobacteriia > Cyanobacteriales > Nostocaceae > Nostoc. The sequence continues at coordinate 16,676 of NZ_JBGTFY010000415.1, read as the reverse complement.
GAAAGGGAGCAAAACCAAAATATTATAGTTAAGTGGGAGTCATTGAACGAGTTTTTAGTAAAACTGCGCCTCAACGCTGTAGAGCATACAGTGTATGCTTACTAAGGGTAAAATCATTAGACTCCCATCGCCTAAAGAGCTTGGGAGTGTCAACTGCTTCGATTCCACCATAATGGTAAGTCTAGGCATTCTGAGGAGTCGAAATGTTGCTTTGTTCGGATGCTGGACGGGGAAAATTTGGCAAATCAATGCCGCTGTGACTAGCATTGCGGGTTTTGAGTGCTAAACGATAACTCACACTTTGCAGTTCTACCTGTAGTTGGCGGTTTTCCCGTTGTAGTATTGCTACCTTTTCTCTGACTGGAGTCATGCGCTCTTCAAACTTACGACGGTAAATTTGAGGCAACTCTTGTACTACTTGCTCCAACATCCGAGTGCGATCGGTAAGTTCTTGGACTGATTGTCGCAATTGGTAAATTTCGGAGTCACGAGTTGCAATTTGCTCTTGGTAGAATGTCACCTGTTGCTCCACAGCCTGGAGTTGTTCGCGCAAAGCCTGTAATTGAGTTAAATCGCGCTCAAGTTCCGGCTGCTGGGGCATAAAATTAGTATTACCCTTTACCAGCCGGAAGAGTTCTTGAGATAGCTGTTGCACTAATTGATCGCGAAGTTGCAACTCTTGGCGTAGTTGCGATACTTCCGTAGATAGAACTTGAATATTGGGTGTATCAAATTGGCTCACAGTAGCTCACATCTCCCATTCATAATCTTGTCTACTCTTAGGTATAACTGCGGGAGTACTATCTTTGGCAAGTATTTGTTAATTTAGCATTTCCAGACAATTTACGAAAAAAGAAAAAGACAAAATTTTATTGAATGGAATTGGGGATTAGGTACTGAAAAAACTATACCCGATACTTTTCTATTCCTTAGACTGTTGCAGCTACTTTAGAGGGTTTTTCCTTTTCCTCTTTAGGGGGTTTTTCTTCTTCGAGTTCCTGCTTAATTGTCAGATAGCGAATCACTTCTTCACTCAAGCGCATGGCGCGTTCAAAGGGGGCGATCGCAGTTGCAGGTGCAGTGTAGTTTAACTGTATGTATATGCCGTCCCGGTGCTTTTTTATTTCATAAGCCAGACGACGCTTACCACGATTTTGGATGTGCATATCCTCAACGCCTTGTTCTCGAAGAAAATTCTGGTATTTAGCAATTGCTTGCTCTACCTGTTCTTCTCCCAGGTCAGGGCGTAAGATATACATTGTTTCGTAACTTGTAGTCATATTTTCAGTTTCCTTATGGGCAAAAACGGCTGCTGATGTCAATTTATACTAAACTTTAATTTAAAATACTAGTATTAGTCAACATCTGAAGCAACAAGGAACTATAATCTTACCAGTTTTCAATTTGAATCATTAGCCCAATCTGCCGAAGTTTAGATTTTTTTGCATCTCTAATGAGAACTAAGTCGGGAAGTAACCCCCAGATTTATTTAGCAAGTAAGAATCCAGCTTTTGGCGATCGCCAGCAAATTGATCAAGCTATTAGCCTAGTCATAGGGTATCTTTTCCTAAAGGCATCTGTAGCGATCGCTTTCAGACTCAAGGCTCAATCAGTTCGCTAAAAAGCCAACTGAGGATTGCTACTCACTCACAGCAACAAAAAAAGCAGATAAAAGGATATTCATCAAGTTTATGGCGCAGCGCTATGTGCGAATTCAAAATCAAGAAGGACAGATTTACTACGGGTTATTACAACCATCCTTCAATGTCCAGGTGCTAGATGCTCCGCCCTGGTTACAAGGACAACCCACTGACTTAACTTTGACACCAGAAAATTACCAAATTCTGGCTCCCTGCGCTCCCTCAAAAATTGTGGCGGTGGGCAAGAATTATGCAGACCATGCGGCAGAAATGGGAACTTCAGTGCCTCCTGAGCCATTAATTTTTCTCAAACCACCTACGTCGATCATTCCATCTGAGACGGAAATTAAGTATCCTCCCCAATCGCAACGAGTTGATTACGAAGGAGAGTTGGCATTAGTGATTGGCGATCGCGCCTTTGACTGTACACCAGAAATGGCCCAAACTAAAATTTGGGGCTACACCATCGCTAATGACGTGACAGCGCGGGATTTACAAAAACGGGATGGTCAATGGACACGAGCTAAAAGTTTTGATACGTTCTGCCCCTTGGGGCCTTGGATTGTGCGGGAATTGAATCCAGGAGCGAGATTGCAGACTTTTATCAATGACGACACCAAGCCAGTGCAATCTGCCTGTATCGATCAGATGGTATTTCCCCCTGATGTACTAGTATCCTATATTAGTCAGATTATGACGCTACTACCCGGTGATGTGGTGCTTACAGGTACACCAGAGGGTGTAAATCCATTGCACCGAGGCGATCGCGTCCGTGTGGAAATTGAAGGTATTGGTCGTCTGGAAAACACCGTGGCAGCCCGTTAACTACTAGCGTACTTGCATATAGACTGCATCAGAAACCGCCGGAATTTCTGCATAACGCCCGATTACAGACTGGATGATTGAATATCCAACTGCTGCCACTACCCCTAAAAAGATGGTATTGGCTACTGTTTCAATTGCAAAGCCAGTACCAGGAACCTGTCCTAAAACTCGCACCAGTATAGAACACAAAAATATAACTATGTCTAGAAGAATTGCCTGCATTGTGTTGAAACGAATGAAGTGACTGATTTTTTCGTTTCTGACCACCAAGAAAAATAGGGCAAAGAACACAATTAGTTGTCCAAATTGTCCTAAACTACCATAAATTATTAGCACTGGTCGCAGCGGCAAAAGCAAGACTTGTAGCGCTGGAAATTGATTCAACAAAAAGCTGCCAAAGACTAAACCATCAATTAGGGGCAGCAAGTAAGGCAAGCAAGCAAAAATCCGATCTGAAACTGTTGTAGACCCACGCAAAGACATTATGCGTTCTCCTATGGTTAAATTTTAATAGTTACTTGACCTTAGGATAACGCAGTTGCTTGTTCTTGCTGGCAAATCTAATTATTCTATATGGGCGATGCGAAAGCCCATCATACATTCATACTGGTCTGACTGCTGTTGAGTAAGTTTCCGAATGGCATGACCACAGCGTAGTTGACCCCTACGCCAACGGGGTTGACCACTCCCGTCAGCGAGTAAACAAGACTGGCAAACTTGCTCAGGGGCAAGGATTTGCTCGTCTATTAAAATGACTAGCATGGAATCCCTCCTGTAAATCCTTATTGTCACCTATATTTCACTTAGAGAAAGATATACTTTGTAACGGTTCAAAGAGCCGCTTCCGGTAGGTTGGACAGGTGCTGTGTGTAAAGTAAGGATTTACGCAAAAATACACGCGCTCAGGGGCAATTCATGTAGACGCATTGGCGGCTACTCTACGAGTTTTCCAACGGAGTACCCGCAGGGTATTGCCTCTACCTGAAATCAGGGCTTCGGCTATTGTTTGCGTAAGTCCTGGAGTATTGTGATTTGCGATCGCAGAGGACACATTTACCTCTCTACAGCCACATCTTTCGTAAGGGTTTAGCATTGCTAAACCCCTACAGCGTGGTCTATTTACGTAGTTTACCGCCGTAGGCATCATAAGGATAATTAATAAAAGCCTGAAACGACCTATTTTCGTTAATTTACATCACAGTTAATTTGTATAGTGCGTAAGTCCTAAACTCAATAAAAATTGTCAAGTTAATCTTAATTTATTTTATTATGTTGTATTTATTGCAAAATGGACATTTTAGTAAAAAATAATCCAAAATTTTCGCTCTACGTTGAGCAGAGACAGTTAAATTTAATATTCAGGAAACCACAGGAGCTTTACGCATAAGCAACACGGCGACGCATTAAAATTCGGTTGACGCTACTGAATAAAGTGCGAGAAGTTAAGTAAGTAAAAATGAGTTAATTTGATAGCGATTTAGGTGATGCAATTACAAATTACTAAGGTAAACTTGCAAGCAAGATAATACACAATCTTACTGGGCGGCTCGTCGGTCTGGACATCACTCACAATGGAACACTGGCAATTTCTGATACAGAAACAAGGCGATCGCTCGTGGCATATTCTAGAATCGCCAAATTTAAAAATTTTGGAAGGGCAGTATAGAGTTTTGGCTCGTTCTAACCTTTCAAATATCGATGTGGAAGTGCGGGTAACTCACTCTTCAACCCAGGAAATTCACCCAAAGCCGCGAATTTTCAAGCGATCGCGTCGCATTAACTCAGAAGGCTTAATGGCGGTAATTCCCTTTACCTACTTGGGTCCGGGAGTTTGGGAATTGCGCTGTTCCAGTGATTTGATGTGGGATATGCTCGGTAAATCCTGGCAATACAGCGTCCAGCTTCAAGTATTGTCACAGGGAGAATCTGGAGAGGAAGAGAAAAAAGGCTTATCTCAAGCGTATTGCCAAGAGCCTGACTACCCGGCAGAAAGTGAGGCAACGTCCGTTTATGTAGAAACCTTAGATCAGGCGATCGCTGTCTTTGCAGAACAAGTAATTGCTACAGAGAGCAACCCTACTACTGTTGTGCCAAATGAAGTTGTGCCGAATGAAACTGAAGAAGATATTATTGATCAGCCTGTCAGTCCTGTATGGCTCAAAGGTGAGACGGCAGAACAAATTTTACAAAATTTAATAGAATTAACTTTACCCACCTCTGAACTTCTTTCCCAAGATGAACAGGTTACAGATTCTTCAGCAACACAACCACCGCCACTATTATTGCTAACTTTAGATCAGGATACTTACATTGCTCGTTGGGGAGAAGCTCTTGAAATCAATGGACACATAGAACTCAAGAAAAAGATAGAGTTAGGTTTGGTTGAAACATTTTCCTCAAAAAGGCTCCGGGCGATCGCACTGTTAATTGAACTGCGATCGCCCCTAGAGTCAAAAATCTTAACCCAGCTACGGCAACCCTTACCAGACCAAGAATTGCCCTTTACTATCAATGCCTCAATTGATATTCCTGCTGAGTGTGAATCTAAGTTAATTTTGGCAGATATTAGTTTGTATGGTAGATTAGCCGATGTTGGCGAAGTCATCCGGTTAGCTAGCGAGTCCTTCACGATTACAGCAGATGTAACAGAATTACTCGCAATCACAGCGGCAGCAAAAACTAATACATCTTTGAATGACCCTACGGCACTATCAGACTCGTCTCTTGGTTTCACAGAGCCAGAGGCAGCTGTTAGACTCGATCTGAAACTATTCAATCTGGTCAAAATTCCCAAAATAGACGAGTCTCAGAGACTCAATCCATCCCCAAACATATCGCTACCACCGCAAATTAATCTACAAGTTCTCCAACAAGCTACCCTGCGGACATCTAAGCCTAAGAATTCAACCACTTTGCCTCAATTACCAAAACTGCCTCCCGTGCAAACCGATGCCAACACTCCTACAGATGTTGTTGCAAAACCCCCTACACAAGAGGAACTTCTAGAAAAGGATACTACTATAGCTGCCATCAACTTGGAGCAGTTGGTGATCAGGCAACGTCGAATACCAATACTCGACGCTACTTTTCCATATTTGAGACGGCTACAAGCTGTGTCAGATGACACAGAAAAAGAAGTAGAAAGCAATGTTTCAAATGGATTGAAAGCTCAAGCGCCTGAAGACTTCGCGCAGTTGGACACAATTGTAGCTGAAGATGAAAATATACCGGAATTAGTAATAGGTGATGCCCAATTCCCAGAAGAATCTGTTGCTGAAGTAGCACCTCAGCCAAATGCACAATTCCCAGAAGAATCTGTTGCTGAAGTAGAACCTCAGACAAATGCACAATCTATGAAAATGAGTAACCTTTACTCATCTCCTTTGCTCAAGAAGTGGATGCAGAGCCAAGGATACTATGAACCTGAATCCATCAATGATCTGCAACCTGAAGACTACGACAACTATGTTCTAGCGCCGCAGATGCCGCTTTCTCTGAGTGCAGAAACTCCCAATGTTGATGTCAACTTGTCGTTAAGCCTAGATGACGACACGGAAATATGGCAAGACGCAGACACAGCAAAGAAAGCGGATTTGGAGATCGGAGAAAATACGGAAGTAGAAAAAGTATCAGAAGAAGTAACACTCTCACCGCCCCCCCCTCCTCCGATAAAAATAAATATAGCGTCAGCTTGGTTAGCGCAAGAAATCGTTGTCGATGATACATATAGTGAACTGGAAATCGATGCAACGAGGAGTTACTCTGTTGAAGAAGAAAAGTCAGATTCATCTCCTTCCCTACCGATAATTACGGCAGCCATTGAGCCTTTGCCAATTCCAGAACTGTATGTGCCAGACGGCGAACTAATCGCTGGCAAGTCTATCATCATACGTGTAGTACTACCTGAAGTACCTCCGCAAGTTGTTGTGAAGTTATGGGTTGAAGATTATCAAACTCGCTGCTTACTAGATGGACCCCATTTACTGACAAATTTGCTACCTAACGCCTTGGGAGGATTGGAAGTGATGACGCAATTGAATATTCCCTTTGGCTGTTTGGAAATTCGCTTGGAGGCGATCGCACTTGATCAGGCAACCCAACAGGAGAGTCACAAAGTTACAATAGTGCGGACTGTGATTCCTCCAGACTTGCCAAACTGGCAGCTAGATGAACTACTGGGAATATGAGGGAATTGGGCATTGGGCATTGGGCATTGGGCATTGGGCATTGGGCATTGGTTATTCTCCTCATCCCCCCATCTCCCAATATTGCCTGTGTTAAAAATATGAAAGAATTTCAAAAATCTGGCAGGATTTGCAGTAAGCTCATTTTGAATTGTAGTGTTATTTAACAGGAATTTTTACTATGGCAGCTTCCTTTTTGCCTTCTATCCTCGTTCCCATCGTTGGTTGGGTTTTACCAGCTGTGACCTTCGCGTTTCTATTTTTATACATTGAAAGCGACAATATCAGCTGAGGTAGTCATTAGGAGCCACTGCGTTGCAGTGAGTCCATCGCTGTCGGCGGGTTTTCCGGCGTAGGCGACTGGCGTTCATTAGTCAAGTTTTAGGACAACCGAAAGTTATCAACTCCCTTGGATACTTTCATCAACTATTGACTAAAATTAAAACCGCCTATCTCATGGAGACAGGCGGTTTTTTTATATTGATTTCTCAACAGGTGTGAGAAAATTCAGACTTATAGTATTCGGTTCAAGCTATTGTTAAATCGAAGAACCGATTCCGGCGTAGGCACCATAAAAGAAAATGCCCAGGACTGTAATTACACCTAATCCCACGATCGTAGCGACGACCCACAGGGGAATTCTTCCACTTCCAGACACAGCTTTTTCCTCCCTTAACAACAAATCAACACACGTTCATAAACAAAAATTAACAACCGTAGTTCCTGTTAGTTAAAGAAGTAACTGGAAAACAGAATCCCCAGAACGAAAACTAGTAATAGTCCCAGGTATAGCGAAGTCCGGTTTAGTTCAACCGGCTGATTATTGGGGTTGGGCGATCTTTCTACCATAATTGCTCCTAACGATGAGTAAATTGCATTGCGGCGATCGCGCCTAAAAAGAATACAGTTGGTACACCTAAAGTGTGAACTGCCAGCCATCTAACGGTAAAAATTGGATAGGTAACTGGTTGATTGATGTTATTGCCGCTAGTCATAATTTCAAACTACTTTCCGATAAATTCTTCAACTTGTTTTTTAGCTTCAAAACGGTTCTTCACAATTGGCACTTCTTGGCGTGCTTGTGTGAAATACTCATTGGGACGAGGTGTGCCAAAAGCATCATAAGCTAGCCCAGTTTGCACAAACAGCCAACCCGCAATAAACAATGCTGGGATGGTGATGCTGTGAATCACCCAGTAACGAATGCTGGTAATTATGTCCGAAAACGGACGCTCTCCAGTGGTACCTGACATTTAAATCTCTACCTTTACACAGAGTGTTATTGAGTTTATTATCCTACAAAGTTTAGAAACAGTTACAAGTTGCAACGTTATTCTCAGAAATTAAGTATTAAGTATTGGGCATTGGGCATTGGGCATTGGGCATTGGTTATTCTCCCTCATCTTCCCTACTCCCACTCCCCTCACTCTTAATTAATTAAGCTGCCTTTGCTGGGGAAGTTGTTTCTGGGTTTGGGATGTATTTTAGCAAAGCGCCGCGATCGCCAATCACAAATCCCCGATCTGGCTCTAAGAAAATAATCTTGTACAAATTAGCAGCCACTTCTTCCACCAGACGGTCTTTTTCCCACGTTTTGCCACCATCGGCACTCCGTAGCAAATTACCGCTACCGCCACCGATCCAAATTTCATTGGGTGTGCGATATGCCAAATCCAGTAAACCCCAGCTGGTGGATAACTCTGGATATTGTGCCTTTTGCCACTCTTCAGGTTTTGTTGGGTCACTAAACTGAATTTGACCTCCCCTGGCTAGTAACCATAATTGCCCATTTTCAGCAAAGCCCATGTTTTCTACCCGCCGAGAACTATTGCGGTTATGGGGTACCCAAGCATCTTGCCCTGGTTCCCAAGTCGAGTAAAAACTACCTTTAGCAGAAACCGCAACATATTTACCATCAGCAGAACGTTCTAAGTTACGTACCACACCCACTGCTGATTCCACCTGCGCTTTCCAATTTTTGCCGCCATCTGTGGTTTTATATATGGCTCCGACATCAGTAGCCATCTCAGCGGTGTTATTTGCCAGTGCTTTAATTGCGATCGGATTACCAGGTAGCTTTTCGTTAAGAGGAATACGTGACCAAGAACTACCTTCATCGGTCGTGTGCAGTAACAATCCAGGTTCCCCGGCAATCCAGCCTTCTTGATTGACAAAACTTACTGAGTCAAAGCGATACTTTTGCTCCTCCAGTTGCAGCGTTATTAGTTTCCAAGTATTACCACCGTCATTGGTTTCCAATAGGGTGGCATTGCTACCGACTAAATAGCCGTGCTGAGGGTTATTAGTAAAAGCAATATCTAGTAAATTCGAGTCTGTTGGTACAGAAATGATTTTCCACGGGTTGTAGCTAACAGACGGGATTTTGCTACAACTTATGCACATGACGACTACTATCAACAAGGCAAATATTCGTTGCCAACTTTTTACAATTGAATTCATCAGTATTTCTTAGTTGTTTCTAAATTTATGCAGTCAGGATGCCGGACAATCCTGGGTTTTCATTTTGAATTTTGTTAGCGCAGCGTTAGCGAGTCCGCGTTCGCTTTTAGCGTCTCGTAAGAGAGCGTCATTTTGAATTGCTTAACGGCTGTCATTGCAAGCCATAGAGACTGATAAAAAACAAGAAGCCAAGACCCAAAGCACCAAAAATTAGGATACTCTTTTGGGTAGGTGTGAGGTTATTGACACCAAAACCGTAACCGAGATTTTCTTTAAAGCCGGATGCAGTACCCGCAGGTCCGATGTTGGCAAAAGCAGTCTTCTTAGCACTACAAACTGGACAGCGCCAATTTGTGGACAGTTCTGCAAAAGGTGTTCCTGAAGAAATATCATGCTTGTCGTCTCCCTTTTCGGGTTCGTAAACATAACCGCAGGCGCGACACTCGTAGCGATCTAACACCGCAGTCTCAACAGCTGGTTCGCTCATGGCTAAAGTCTCGCAGAGGATAAATCTTAAATATACGTTAAAAATTATGACATAACGTTAGACTTTTCTATCACTAGCAGAAACGAATCAAATACCTGAAGTGCGTCTGTTTCTTAGATTTCAGAAAAATCAAACAGATATAATGTAAAAGAAAGTAACGTAATTAAGGGATTGGGCATGGGGCATTGGGCATTAGTTATTAATTCTTCTCCCTCATCTCCCTTATCGCCCCATTCCCTACTTCCACTCCCCACTTCAATTACTCCATAAGCGGTAGATACTCATTGTGTTTGTTCTCAGCGGTTACGAGTACCTTCTAGGCTTCTTCATAGTCTGTAGCCTAGTGCCTGCCTTAGCGCTCTCAGCGTCCAAGCTTCTACGACCGAGTGGTTACAGCCCAGAACGGCACACCACCTATGAATCTGGCATGGAACCCATCGGAGGAGCCTGGATTCAGTTCAACATCCGGTACTACATGTTTGCTCTGGTCTTCGTTGTGTTTGATGTGGAGACTGTATTCTTGTATCCTTGGGCAGTAGCTTTCCACCGTTTGGGGCTATTGGCATTTATTGAAGCGCTAGTCTTTATTGCAATTCTTGTAGTCGCGTTAGTTTACGCATGGCGTAAAGGAGCTTTGGAATGGTCTTGAATTCTAACTTAACAACTCAGGATAAAGAGCGAATCATCAACCCTATTGAGCGTTCTACAATCACTCAAGACCTTTCAGAAAACGTCATTTTGACGACGGTTGATGACCTCTACGACTGGGCGCGGCTTTCTAGTTTGTGGCCATTGCTGTTTGGTACTGCTTGCTGCTTTATTGAGTTTGCAGCTTTAATTGGCTCTCGATTTGACTTTGACCGTTTTGGACTAATTCCTCGTTCTAGCCCCCGCCAAGCCGATTTAATTATTACGGCAGGGACGATTACGATGAAGATGGCTCCCCAACTGGTGCGTCTTTATGAACAAATGCCGGAGCCAAAGTATGTAATTGCGATGGGTGCTTGCACAATTACAGGCGGAATGTTCAGCGTCGATTCCCCTACGGCAGTGCGCGGTGTCGATAAACTGATTCCTGTGGATGTCTACGTGCCTGGTTGTCCGCCGCGTCCAGAAGCAATTATCGACGCAATTATTAAGCTGCGGAAGAAAATCTCTAATGAATCGATGCAAGAGCGGGATAAAATTAAGCAAACCCACCGCTACTACAGTACGACTCATAATTTTAAGCCAGTAGAAGAAATTTTAACTGGTAAGTATTTGCAGTCAGAAACTCGCTCTGTACCACCGAAGGAATTGACAGAAGCGATTGGTATGCCAATACCACCTGCGATGCTGACAGCAAAGGTACAAAAGGAGGAACAAAGCCGTGGCTGAAGAAGAATCTCAACCAGTACCAGCAGCCGAAGAGTCATTGGTACAAGCCGGTAAAGTTTCCCAGTGGTTGAAGGAAAATGGCTTTGACCATGAGTTTTTAGCACCAGATAAGAATGGTGTAGAGATAATTAAGGTGGGGGCAGATTTCTTGCTTCCTACCGCTACAGCCCTTTATGCTTATGGGTTTAATTATCTCCAGTTTCAAGGCGGTGTTGACCTTGGGCCAGGACAGGAATTGGTGAGTGTGTATCACTTGATTAAAGTGGGTGATAATAGCGATCGCCCTGAAGAAGTACGGGTTAAGGTATTCTTACCACGGGAAAATCCTGTAGTGCCTTCTGTGTACTGGATTTGGAAGACGGCAGATTGGCAAGAGCGCGAGTCTTACGATATGTTGGGCATTGTCTACGAAGGACATCCAAATCTCAAGCGGATTTTGATGCCGGAAGATTGGGTAGGTTGGCCTTTGCGGAAGGATTATATCTCGCCTGATTTCTACGAGTTGCAGGACGCTTATTAGAGATTGCTGAATAGAGACGCGATTCATCGCGTCTGTACAATAGCTGAATTTCGGCAATGATTAACCCCTTTCCGGTGGCGGAGAGGGGTTATGTTTTTGGTGTCTCATGTCAAGTTATTTGACAAAACTTGCTGTAATTCATTGACTGTATTTACAGTTTTAATTGCCTGCTGAATTGCTTTTAATTTCTGCAAGTCCGTAATTTGAGAGATTATCGGCATCAATTCTAAACCTTGATTACCAAACTTAATTTCTAATGCTAATTCAATCCCTGAATATAACTCTTCCTTTCTTCCTCGTTCTTCTCCGCGTGCTTCTCCCCGTGCTTCTCCTCGTTCTTCTCCTTTGCTAAAAATTTCTTGATACCAAGGCGACTGCTCTAAGAGTGCCATATCCCACCTCATAATTTGTTGAACTATTGCACTATCTAATACAAACGTAGCAAAAAATCCTAATACTGTTTCTAGTTGATTCAATTGTTCATCTGCACGTAATATTCGCAATGCGTCCCGAATCGTAGACTCGTTATCACCTCCTTTGAGGATGGGTACCAATGGAAGTAGTGATGGTAATGGTTGTGCAAAGGCAATGTTTACATCGACTTCCCACAGATTAATAACACGGTAATCTTGAATAGCACGTAAACCAGCAATATTTGATGCATAACTTGTCGGTATTTCAGCATCACTTGCCTTGAGGATATTAATTAGTACTGGATACGTTGGCAAATTATATTTTTCTTCTGCAAGTGCTGTGTATGCACGCATTCTGCGCGGCATTTCTGGTTTATAGCGGAGTTGTAATTCGTTAAGAACGAGAAATTTTCCCTGCTGGGGACTTTCGACACGGATTAAAACATCACTTTCTCGACTTATCCACTGAAATTCTGAGTTGAGTATTTCGCCAGCAACAATATCAGGAATTTGTGAGCCAGCGCGTTGCGGGGGTTCCCCCCGTTGTAGCGACTGGCGAACCCTTTAGGGTGTTACCCATTTTACCCAGTTATCAGGTGCAAGGCTAATTAAGCGTTTGGTGCTGACATCGGCGGGTTTGATCATGGGGTTGTAAACGTAGCGGAAGTTATAAAATAATTGTACTTATGAATGTATTACAGATATTCAGATTTTTGATTGGACTACTTATGGAAAGCGTAGGCAAAGCCCGTCGTAGACATCGCACCCAATCTAAGATAATTTGAGTGCGATCGCTAAAATATTCAGTGAAATTTCTTAGTAATCAAAATCGCTATATCTAGCGTTGTATCTATATTTGTGGGACAATTTAATCTAAATATTTAAAATAATATGTCAGAAATACCCCAAGACGATCGCATTTGGATTGTGACGGATGATACCCCTCAAATATCGATTCCTGAAGGTGCTAAAGGCGGGAGTACTAATACACGCGGTTGGGGAGAGGAAACTATCAGGGATAGTATTGGTAGCAAAGGGGTAGGAGATGCTGTTAAGGTTAGCGCTCAAACATTAGAGCAAAATATGACTCACTTTCTTAAATTAGTGGGAAGTTTGTTTAGTCAAGCTGAACAGCAAGCAAAAGTCAACTCCAAGATGCAGCTAGATGAAATTGAGCTATCAGTGGAAATTAGTGCAGATGGGGAAGTTAAATTAATTGGCAGTGGTGTCAAAGCTGGGAGTAAAGGAGCAATTAAGCTGAAGTTTAAGCGCCAAGAACCAGGGTGAAATGGCAAAAAATTGGGCGATCGCGATCGGCGTTAACCAGTATGATTATCTGCAACCGCTAAACTATGCCAAGCGGGATGCACTGTTAATGCAAGAGTTTCTGGGCAATGAAGCCGGATTTGAGCGGATATTCTTCTTCTCTGATGACTCTCCTCCTGTTGACGGAAAATCTACTCGCCCAACTCGCACTAACTTGCTGCGAGTCTTGCGGCAGTTATTTGACAATCCCTTTATGGGAGCAGGGGATAATTTCTGGTTTTTCTTCAGTGGGCATGGGATGAGACACGCTGGCCGTGATTATCTCATACCTTCCGATGGCGATCCAGAGGATGTTGAAAGTACGGCAATTGCGATTAACGATGTGACTGAACGCCTACGTCGCTGCGGTGCTGATAATGTTGTCCTCATTCTGGATGCTTGTCGTAGTCTAGGTACTCGTGCTGGCGAAGGAATTGGGCGACAAACCGCAGAAGAAGCACGTCAACAAGGAGTTATCAGCATATTTTCTTGTAGCCCACAGGAGTATTCTTATGAAATTGAGGCTTTACAACAAGGTGCTTTTACTACTGCATTACTAGAAGGGTTAGGAATTCGAGGTAAATGCGCTACTGTTGAACGATTGGATCAGTATCTCAAGTTTCGTGTGCCTGAACTGGTTCGCCAGCATAAAAATACAAACCAAACACCTTATGTGATTGCTGAACCTGTGGATAAATCCCACCTAATACTTGTGCCACGATATGCAACTCAAACAGATATCGCCACGCTGAAAAATGATGCTTATCAAGCGGAAGCTGACAGGAATTTAGATTTAGCAGAGCAATTATGGATTCGGGTATTAGCTGCGGCTTCAGGGCAAGATACAGTTGCGATCAAAGCAATTCAAAGAATTGAAAGGTTGCGGTGGGAATCTCAACACGTATCTGCGCTACCACCTAGAAATACTGCTGCAAATTCTGCCAAGGGAGAATCTATAGTTGAAAAAAATTCTTTAAAAACTTTTCAATTTGAAGTGGTTACGGTAAATGCAAAAGGAAATATCACCAACCGCCGTAATGAGGAAGCGAAATATTTTGCAGAAGATTTAGGAAATGGTGTCACCTTAGAAATGGTGCAGATACCAGGGGGAACCTTTATGATGGGTTCGCCGGAAGGGGAAGCGGAACGACTAGATGTTGAAAGTCCACAGCATCAAGTAACAGTTCCTAAGCTCTTCATTGGTAAGTATGAAATTACCCAGACACAGTATCAAGCAATTATGGGTAGTAATCCTTCTAATTTCAAAGGTGAGAAACGACCTGTAGAACAAGTAAATTGGGATGAAGCGGTAGAGTTTTGTGAAAAGTTGAGTCAGAAGACAGGAAAAACGTACAGGCTACCCAGTGAAGCAGAATGGGAATATGCTTGCCGTGCGGGAACAACTACACCGTTTTATTTTGGGGAAACGATAACCATAGATTTAGTTAACTACAACGGTACTTATCCCTACGGCTCTGCACCAAAGGGCGAATATCGTGAACAAACAATAGATGTAGGAAAATTTCCGCCTAACTCTTTCGGTTTATACGATATGCATGGTAATGTATGGGAATGGTGTGAAGATGTATATAATCCTAATTATCTAGGCGCAACAACAGATGGTAGTGCGTGGCTCACTGGTAAAGATAATAACCTAAAGCTGCTGCGTGGCGGTAGTTGGGTCAACCTTGCCAGGAATTGCCGTTCTACCTATCGCCTTAGGGACGCGCGCGCGAATCGTGACTTCAATGTTGGTTTTCGCGTGGTGGCGGTGGCTGTGGCGTGAGGATTCCTTGCCCTTTACCCTCTTCCCCTCTTGCCCTCTGCACTTCTTTCTCTTTTCCCTTCTTCTTCACTTTCCGCCGTAGGCGGATCAAAATTTTTTTTTCAGAAAGTGCTGTATTTATATAAAATCTATTATAGACTACATTTAATCAAATTTCTCACTTAGTTTGAGAGTTTGAGCATGGGGCAGGTCGATTTTAGCTGCTGCGTGGCGGTAGTTGGATCAACAATGCCAGGAATTGCCGTTCTACCAATCGCAATAGGAACGCGCGCGCGAATCGTAACAACAATGTTGGTTTTCGCGTGGTGGCGGTGGCTGTGGCGTGAGCACTCCCCAAAGTCAGAGTCGGTAAGTGGGAATTTATCGAGCGTACACCAGGGAGTCCAGACCTGAACCAGCGAGGAAGGCGACAACCTCCGAATATAAAACCGAGTCGGATAGCTTGGTAGGTTGCAAAACCGAACAGTTGTTCGACTCAATTAATTTTGCGATTGGTGTGATATTAAGAGCATAGCGATCGCTAGTCACAGACAATATGAATAACTCTAAATTAAGATGGGATTACAGATTGAGATATCTGACTCTATTGTGCAAGCTCTTCGTTTACCAGAGCAGCGTATTGAGCAAGAACTACGTCGAGAATTGGCGATCGCTCTGTACACACAAGAAATTCTTCCTTTTGGTAAAGCACGAGAACTTGCCCAGATGGATAAATATGAATTCGGACAATTGCTTGCTCGTCGCCAAGTATTACGGCACTATGGTTTTGAAGAATTAAATGATGATTTGACCTATGCCGGTGGTGAGTAATACTTCACCGATTCTAAATTTAGCGATTATTAATCAGCTTATCCTTTTGCAGCAGCAGTTTGGTGAGATTCTGATTCCAAATGCTGTACTGGATGAGTTAAAAATTAATGAAGAACGACCTGGTTCTCAAGGCATTCGTGAGGCGATTTCAGCCGGATGGATTCAAAGTCGAGAGGTGGCTAATGAACCACTTGCTCAACTTTTGAAGCAAACATTGGATCAAGGAGAATCTGAAGCGATCGCTCTTGCGGTTGAACTTAAGGCAGATTTGACACTTCTGGATGAACGCGAAGGCAGAAAAGTTGCTAAATCTCTGGGATTAAAAGTAACAGGAATTTTGGGGGTTTTGCTACGTGCAAAACAATCGGGTGAACTGGAATCGTTGCAGCCTGTGATTGATGAATTAATAAGTAAAGCGGGGTTTCGGATTGCACCAGAGTTATTGGTACAAATTCTGACACAGTAGAATAAAAAAATTGTAGCAGCGACAAGCTAGGACGTTTTCCTATGCATTCTAGTGAGGAATGCCATCGCCATCAAACATCACGACCAAATCTGTCACAATATATTAATTTTAATGGTGCGTTGTCACAAAGGTCAACGCACCCTTATCTAAAAAAGCGGCGAGTCCAAACAATTATTTCACAGATGTCACTGTTTGGTTTACTACTAGACGTGCTTTTTTACGGTCTGACCTGCGCGTTCCACCAGCCATCTCATACTCATCACCTATACTTTTGCAGTTTTTACTATTTGTGGATGAGTAATAATACTCATGGCATGAGAAGAGGATTTCTTTAAAAACTAGTTCACTAACGCGTCGGACTAGTTATTTTTTTTACATAACTAGGTTTTTTCACACTTAATAA
>NZ_JBGTFY010000414.1:0-12232 GCF_041747015.1 Nostoc sp. | reverse complement strand
CTTATTAAGTGTGAAACAACCTAGTTATGTAAAAAAAATAACTAGTCCGACGCGTTAGTGAACTAGTTTTTAAAGAAATCCTCTTCTCATGCCATGAGTATTATTACTCATCCACAAATAGTAAAAACTGCAAAAGTATAGGGGGAGTGCAAAGTCTCAGTGGGTTTTTTGGTGCTTGCTACCGAAATTGACCCGTTATAGTTTAACTTTGTTGCTGAGTGCAGTTTTGCTCTCTGATGCTGTGGGGGCAACACTGAGAGGTAGACCGTTGCAGATAGCACAGGAGCCAGGAACCACTCAACAAAATGCCACTCGCGGTACTGCGGAACGGGTTTATCAAGAGGGAATGCAGCTTTATCAACAAGGGACAGCAGAATCACTGCGACAGGCGATTGGAAAATTGCAAGAAGCGCTGAAGCTTTGGCAACAAGTTGATGATAAACCTGGACAAGCACTCACCCTCAATAATATTGGCTTTATCTACTCCTCATTAGGAGAAAAGCAAGAAGCGCTCAAATACTACAACCAAGCTTTACCTATACTCCGTGCAGTGGGGGCCAGGGGAGTGGAAGCCATCACCCTCAATAATATTGGCGCAGTCTACAACTCATTAGGAGAAAAGCAAGAAGCGCTCAAATACTACAACCAAGCTTTACCCATAAGGCGTGCAGTGGGGGACAGGGGAGTGGAAGCTACCACTCTTTCTAACATGGCTTTGCTAGAAGGCGATCGCGGCAACCTCCAACAAGCCCAAACACATATCCAAGCAGCAATCAAAATTATTGAAGATTTACGCACCAAAATTGACAGTCAAGAACTGCGTACTTCCTATTTTGCCACTGTACAGGGTTACTATCAGTTCTACATCGACCTGCTGATGCAGTTGCATAAAAAAGACCCATCTACAGGATACGACGCTTTGGCATTGCATATTAGCGAACGATCGCGCGCCCGTGGTCTTTTAGAACTATTAACAGAAGCTAATGCCAATATTCGTAAAGGCGTTGACCCGAAACTACTAGCAGAAGAACAAAACTTGCAGCAACAACTTGATGCTAAAGGTAAACTGCGTCAAGAATTACCAAATCAAGCACCAACAACCGTAATCCAAAAGCTCGAAAAAGAAATTGCCGACCTCCTTAACCAATACCGAGAACTGCAAACCAAAATCCGTACAACTAGCCCCAAATATGCAGCACTGAAATATCCTGACCCTCTGAAATTAGCTCAAATTCAGCAACAACTCGATTCAGACACCCTGCTTTTGCAATATTCTTTAGGTAAAGAACGCAGCTATCTTTGGGCTGTCACTCCCAATTCTCTCGATACTTATGAACTACCTGGACGCGAACAGATAGAGAAAGCTACAAATGATTTTCGCCAAAGTTTGGTAGTAGTTACAAACCCGAAGGGAACCGTCCAAGCTGCAACCCAACTGAGTCAAATCATCCTTGCACCTGTCGCTAAGAAGTTAGGGAAAAAACGCTTGGTAATTGTCGGTGATGGTACTTTGCAAAATATTCCCTTTGCGGCATTAGCTGA
Organism: Nostoc sp.; assembly: GCF_041747015.1. Lineage (GTDB taxonomy): Bacteria > Cyanobacteriota > Cyanobacteriia > Cyanobacteriales > Nostocaceae > Nostoc. The sequence continues at coordinate 10,690 of NZ_JBGTFY010000414.1, read as the reverse complement.
CTTAAACCCCCAACCTGCTTCTCTACCAGCGAAGAAGGCGGAGCAGAATAAACTCCCATCCCCTAGCGGAGGCAGAAGGTTCAATTACCAACCCCTGCTTATAAATCATGAAATCGTCAATCTTCCTTCAGCCTCAACCATAGCCATACTTAGACAGGAAACCAAAGGACGCAAAGCCGCACCCAAAGCCCTAGCCATTCTCGCTGACCCGGTATTTACTGCTGATTCGCGGGTCACTGGCAAACCAGATAAAGATTTTTTAACTCCCGAATTAGACCTACAACGTTCTGCCTTAGAACGGTCTGCCAAAAATCTTAACCGCAACGGTTGGGGACGACTTGATTATACTCGCCAAGAAGCAGAGGCAATTCTCAAACTCGTCTCGCCAAAAGATAGCCTACAAGCTTTTGATTTTGATGCTAACTACAACTGGGTAACTAACCCACAACTAAGTCAATACCGCATCATTCATTTTGCAACTCACGGTTTTGCCGACAGCACTAACCCAGAGTTATCAGGCATTGTACTTTCGTTGGTAGACAAACAAGGTAAGCCCCAAAGAGGTTATCTGCGGCTCAACGATATCTTCAATCTGAATTTACCCGCCGATTTGGTGGTGTTGAGTGCCTGTGAAACTGGGCGAGGTAAGGAAGTTCAGGGGGAAGGGTTAGTAGGATTGACAAGAGGACTAATGTATGCAGGCTCACAACGAGTAGTGGTGTCTTTATGGAGTGTTGACGATGAGGGAACTAAGGAATTGATGAGCGAATTTTATCGCCAAATGTGGCAGCAAGGTAAATCTCCTATTGCTGCTTTGAGAGATGCACAACTGTATTTGTGGCAACATAAAAATTGGCAAGCTCCCCGTTATTGGGCTGCTTTCACTCTGCAAGGTGAATGGCGCAATAATTCGTAATTAATTAGGACTTACGCACTGTACAAATTTATCGTGATGTGTATTAAAGAAAATAGGTTGTTTCAGGCTTTTCTTAATTGTCCTTTGATCGTAAATAGACCCTGCTGTAGGGGTTTAGCATGCTAACCCCTACGAAAGATGTGGTTTTTCACGTTATGTTTTGGGCTTCCCAGCAAAAACCATCAGTCAATCAGCTATGGCAAGAATGCTGGACGGCTGACCCTTATGGTTCTCGATGGATGCCCCTTTCTACTGAGATGGGTTACAGTACTTTTATCTCTGCAAAGAAAATTCTATCTGAAAGCGGGTTGTTCATTTTCAAGCCCGACAAGTCGATTCAGGATGGACGAGAAACGGCTAGCTGGATGGTGAAGAATTTACATGGTAGCCGGATGAAGGAGTTTTGGGAGAAAGCCAATGCTGAAAATCAGCAATCAGATTCTCTAAAACTTGAACTAGATGCTGAAAAACGAGAACCAAATGCTGGGGATTCAGAGAAAGGTGCTGGCTCTGAAGAAATAGGTGCTTTGTATGAAGCATCGATTTTAGGTCAAAGTGAGTCAGAGCAAAGGTTTCTGAAACCCTCACGAACTGTTCAAGAACACCTCACAAACTCTACAAAAGAGTTTGTGAGGTGTAACTCTGACACGCTTACAGGAAATTCGCGTGAGGAGGAAACGGCGATCGCTCCCTTGGGGGTCGCGTCGCCTCAGTCTGTTGAAAGCGTGTCAGAGAAGGAGAAAGACTCGCCTACGGCGAATGACTGTACATCGCTGCTGCTTGTGGATGCTGTACAGGCTCAATCTGCTTCGTTGTTGCCTGAAAACCTCTCTGGTGGTGTTGAGCCGAAAGACTCTCATGAAGAGGCCTGTTCCGCCGCGCCCGTCGCTCAAAATGAAAAATCTTTAAATTCTGCGATCATTAATCAAACTCAGGGGCAGGTAGAACAAAATAATCCCACTTCGTTGTTAGTTGAAAATTCAATTTCAGGTGTAGGAGTCAAAGCAGTTCATGAAGGCACTTGTTCCGCCACGCCTGCCCCCAATCCTGGAAAATGGTCGCATGAGGCGATTGTAGCGAGGTCAAATATGCGACCGGGGCGTATGCAGAAACTCAAAACTTATAAGCAGTGTCATCTCCAATTCGCAATTACCAATTCGCAATTCGCAATTTCTTTCCCCATGCCGTCGATGCTGGGGCTTGAATATTGATAAGTATTTTTTATTTTTTTCATCAATAAATTGAGGGGCTTGTAACCCTAAATGAATCAATTTCCAATTTTGTCCGCAATTGCGAACTGCGAATTGCGAATTGCGAATTGTTTGGTCAACTAGAATTTCTTTACCATTAGCGTGAGCGTTACAAATTTCCAGCAAGAGCGGTTATTTATCTCATTTTCAAGCCAATTACTATTATTTTGCCTCTATTTAGCTGTTAATAATAATTTATACTGAGCTTTTCCTAATACACTTATAAATAAAGGCAACATCACAGCAGGTTTTTATATTTTTGTACACAATAATTAATGATTAACTTCAAGTTTTTACTGATTGCTTAATAAAGTGAACTTTGTATGAGATTTTCTTAATATTTCATGGCAGAATTGAACTTAAGTCTATATTTTGGTTTCCCGATAAAATTATAAAATTATAAAATTATTGGACAGATGTTTTGGGATAAAGAAATCGGCTTTGCTAGTTAATGTAGGAAGCAAGAGATGAGCGATCGCACTTTTCAGCGGCACAACGCAGGAAAATCGAATTATACAAATCCATCACTTGTCTCATCCAATATTCCGACATTGGCTAATCCAACGCGCGGTTTTAGTTCAACAAACAATACTCCGCTTCAGACAGTTACGGAAACAACAGACGAGCTTATTGGAACACAGTCTACTGATGAGCAATTTTTAGAACCAGAAGCTATCAAAGAAAAACCTCTTGGTCACGATATTAGTCGTATATCGTTGCGTTCTCCACAGGCGAAATTTACAATAAACGAGCCAGAAAATTTTGATGGGCAGGAAACTAGTGGTATTGCACATCAGGTAATGCAGAGGATGAGTGAGCCAGTAGACACACAGCCTACTGAAGACGAAGAATTAGCGGAAGACCAAGACCAGTTATCAGAAGACCAAAACCAGTTACCAGAAGACGAAGACCAATTACAAATGAAATCTCTGGGAAAGAGTTTTTCGCTACAACGTGAAGAATTACCAGAAGAAGAAGACCAATTACTAGAAGACCAAGACCAGTTATCAGAAGACCAAAACCAGTTACCAGAAGACGAAGACCAATTACAAATGAAGTCACTTGGTGCTTCATTTCAAGCATTTACAGAGGTGCAACCTTCAAATAAAGGACTTGGACATGACATTAGTCGAATATCACTGCACCGTCCACAAACAAAACTGACAGTTAATGAGCCGGGGGACGTTTACGAGCAAGAAGCTGATCAAGTAGCCCAACAGGTAATGCGGAGAATAAGCGAACCTGTAAATAATCAACCTATTCAACGGCAGGAATTACCAGAGGGCGAAGAAGATCAACTACAAATGAAATCTCTAGGAAGTTTGGCCATCCCTTCAGTGCCATTGGGACTTGGACATGACATTAGTCGAATATCACTGCACCGTCCACAAACAAAACTGACAGTTAATGAGCCGGGGGACATTTACGAGCAAGAAGCTGATCGGGTAGCCCAACAGGTAATGCGGAAAATAAGCGAACCTGTAAATAATCAACCTATTCAACGGGAAGAATTGCCAGAGGATGAAAAAGACCAACTACAAATGAAATTTTTGGGAGATGCCATTACTCCTTTAGTACAACGTAAAAGTAAAGCAGATGGAGTGGCAGCCACACCTAATTTAGAATCTTCAATTCAACAAGCGCGTGGAGGTGGACAACCGCTATCAGACGATATTCGCCAACCAATGGAGCAGGCGTTTGGAACAGACTTCGGGGGTGTTAAAATTCACACCGACAGCCGTTCTCACCAGCTTAACCAATCTATCCAAGCTCGTGCTTTCACCACAGGACAGGATATCTTTTTTCGGCAGGGAGAATATGCACCACAAAGTCAGGGCGGGAAGGAATTACTTGCCCATGAGTTAACCCACGTTGTTCAGCAGAGTGGGGGTGCAGTACAAGCGAAATCAATCCCTAACCGAACGGGGAAAAAAGATAAATTACAGGCTAAATCTCTGTTGACTTCATCTGCTGAATCTCAAGGAATAATTCAACCACAAGAGAATTTTCAGCAACAAACCAACCAAGACAACCACAAACAAGAGCAATTAGATTTAGAGACTGATGCCGAAAAAGAACAAGACCAGCAACAAGAATCAGCAAATGAAAATGAAGTAGCATCTTTACTTCCAGCACACAAGACAATTGCCGCAGCCAACGGTGATGCAAATCCATCAACAACTCATAATCAAAATTTTCAATATCCAGCCCAAAAGAAGCAGCAAGTAGCTACGGAAGTTTATACAGCGAATAAAGAACTGCGTTTACAATCTCTGCCAGAATCAGACGAACAACCACTTCAAGCTAAAGAACTCGGCGATCGCACTGTCGATGATTCCGCAAATAAAGAACTACACTTACAACTTTTGCAGGAACAAGATGAACAATCACTTCAAGCCAAGGAACTAAGCGATCACACTACCGATGATTCCGCAAATAAAGAACTGCGTTTACAATCTCTGCCAGAACCAGACGAACAACCGCTTCAAGCTAAAGAACTCGGCGATCGCACTGTCGATGATTCTGCAAATAAAGAATCACAGCTACAACATCTGCTAGAACCAGACAAACAACCACTTCAAGCAAAAGAACTCGGCGATCGCACTGTTGAGGATTCCTTAAATAAGGAACTGCGCCCACAACCTTTGCTAGAACAAGACGAACAATCACTTCAAGCAAAAGAACTTCCTACACTCAGTACCGAACTTTCTCTGAATAAAGAGTTACAAAAGCAACCTTTCAAAACGGCCAATCCGATAATTCAAGCAAAATTACTAAAGGGAGGTATTACACCAAGCCCAATATCAATTCAGCGTGGAGTTCGCAACTGGCTCTCAAAGGGATGGAACAAAACAAAAAACGTTGTTGGTGCAGGAGTAGAAGGTGTCCGTAACTTTGCTTCAGGGGCGGTAGATAAAGGAAAAGACTTTTTAAAAAGAGGGCTTGATTGGGTAAAAAACAACGTTATCCAGCCTTTGATGCGTTTAGGCTCAAGTGGATGGAGCGCAGTCAAGAATTTCGGTAGTCGGATTGCAACTGCCTATAAACAAGCTAATCCTACTATCTGGGATGTTTTCTTGCCGCAGCACCTTGCGTTCCGTATGGCAAGAAATCAAAGAAGGCAACTATTTGCACAAGCTATACAAGCAGAACAAAACCAACGCGCTAAAGCTGCTGCCGGGATACAGTCTTCTGACCCAGCGCCCGTACAAGAACCTAGCCAATTAGAGCGATTAAACGACCTAGCGGAAAAGGTAGAATCTGTTCCAGCAGCTGGCTTTAATGTCGGAAAAGAATTACTTGAAGGTGCTGTTGTTGGGGATTTCAATGAAAACCCAACTATTTGGAATACCATTGGGCAGGTTGCGATTGGGTTTGTCCCCTATGCTGGGCAGGCGGCAGACATCCGAGACATAATTGCCAATGTCAAGAAACTCCACGAAGGGGGATACAAAGACCCTGACGCTTGGATTAATCTCACCCTAACAGCTATTGGTATCATCCCAGGTGTTGGGGATGCTATCAAAGCAGTTGGCAAAGGTTCAAAGGGAGCTATCCGTAAGGCACTTAGTGGTGTCTTGAAAAACGCAGATAAGGTCTTAGGTCCAGCTTTAGGAAAAGCCAAAGGGATGCTTAAGGGTGCGCGTCGCTATGGGAAACAATTTCTGGGATGGGCATCCCGGCAAGGAGGAAGATTACGGCAAGGCGTGAGGCAATTTGCTCAGAAAACTGTCAATTTTGCTAAGGCAGCTGGTAAACGAGCGCGAGGACTTGTTACAGCACTAAGGTCACGGATTAGTGGATTTGTCACTGGTGCGATGCAAAAAGCTCGTGCTGTTGTCAGTCAAGGACGAGGGTTAATGGGTAGAGCGCTATCCCAATTTATGGGAATGGCGCAAAATGCTTTTAATGCCCTCCAAAATCGCGTTTCACAAGCGGCCAACTTTGTGAAAGCTGCTGCACAGCGCACAAAGGATATAGTACTTAAGGTTACTCGCAAGGTTGCCGATACCACGCGCAAGGCAACAACTCTCCTCAGAGAATTTACTCAAAGTGCTATTCAAAAAGGGCGGCAGGCAGCCCAAAAGGCTAGGCAATGGAGTAGCCAACAAGTAAAAAGAGCTACTGATTTAGGGCGTAGACTGGTTAAGAAAGCACGCGATCGCGTCACAAGTCTGATTCGTCAAGGGGTGAAGTTGGCGAAAGACAAAGCCCTTGCTTGGATTCAAAAGAAAATAGGAGGTATTAAACAGCGTCTACTAGGATTTTTGAAGGACAGATGGAATCGCCTCAAAGATAAGCTGGGAATTGGGAAACGTGGAAAACCAGGTCAAGAAGGGGCTGAACGCGGTGAGAAAGAGACAACCGATCATGCAGCTAGAAAAGCTGCGGCAAGAAAATTTGTTGATAACATTGTAAGTAACCCAACATCTCTTGTAGGTAAATCAGCAAATGATATTGCAAAGCAATTTAAAGAAGCCGGATTTGAAGCTATTGTAGAACAAAGTATAAAGAAAGGCACTTCTGGCAAAGCTGTGCAAATTCGGATTAAAGGGCATCCAGAAATAACAAATATTCAAGTACATCCTGGTGGTGGTCGTCATACACCCGAAGGGGTTAGTTATTGGAAGATTTCTACCAATACACAAGGAAAAGTTTGGGTTGTTCCTCGTTCATTCAAAGGGATCGAGAGTTTAGGAGGAAAATATATTTTCTATGACTAAAATTATTAAAGTTGACAGGGTTAAATCAGTAACAGAAGCAAAAGAATTGGAAGAATTAGGAGCCAATTTTATTAGTGTATCTTTGTCTAAAGATTTAAGATTTGGGGATGAGCGAACCATCGATTTAGATACTGCAATTTCAATTAAAAAGCACTTAAAAGTATCTAATTATACTGGCGAATTTTTATTTAAAGATAATCAAAATGAAATTATAGAATTGATTAAAGAAGTGGGGTTTAAATATGTGCAATTTTCAGGATATAAAATTCCCCCAGATGATTTTATCGATTATTTAAAGTCAGAAGAAATTGAAATTATTTGCTCAGGTATTACAGCATCTCATGATGACGATCCATCTTGGATATTAAGTCATTTTTTGGAAAAACGAGAATTGAATAGTGTTTACTTCCAAATTGATTTGCTACCAGAGTATAAAAATGCCTGGAAATTCCTAAAAAATGAATCTCCTAACTATCCTGAAGAGCTTCAGATAGAAGATATTGATCAACTTGCCCAAGATAATAAGCTCTTAATTACACTAGATTATTCATCGCATAATGTATTGGATGTGATTAGCTATTTTGCGAATATCAAAGGTATCAGTATGATTTTGGGCAACTCCCTTATAGAGGATCTTCATTGTTTTGATTACCCTGAAGTTTTAGGAATCCTGAGAAAAATCAAATTCAATGAATGAAAAAGCACAGCAATTTAACAAAATTATCAAGAAGCAAATTCTGTGTTTCGCTGGGGCAATAGGTCGGTCGCACTTCAATCGCTTAGTCCTGATCGCCCTAGAACTCCAACAGCAGGGGGCAAAAATTGCCTTTGCTTTCAAAGAAAATAACCAGATTTTAAAACATTACAATTTTCAGTTTTTCCCCGTATCAGATGCTTTCGTTACAGACTTCAGTAGCAATGTCTTTGCCGCCTACACACCAGCCTTAATTGAACAATGTGTCAAAGACGAATTAAAAGTAATTGAAGCCTTTAAACCTGATGCCATTATTGGAGATTTCCGCCTAACTGCGGCAATTTCATCTAAAGCTGCAAAAATCCCATATATATCAGTCGTGAATGGCTACATGACGGATTATTTCGATCCCGTCGATGTCATAATTCCCAAAGAGACAAGACCTTTTGATCATATGCTAGCCTCTGTAGCATCAAAAGCCATTCAACGAGTTCAGAAAAGAACACTGGCAGCTCCCTTTCGAGAAGTTGCCCAAAAATACGGACTCAAAAAGCTCGTCTCTCTCTATGATTTTCTTACAGGCGATTTAACCTTAATCGCTGATTTACCAGAGTATTGTCCTCTGGAAAATCTCCCTCGAAACTTCCGTTATATTGGCCCGCTAATTTGGGAGGGATTGAACGATACAGTTCCAGATTACCTAAAAAATATTGATAGCTCAAAACTGATTTATGCCACAACAGGCAATACCGGAAAAGAAAAATTTATTCAGCTTGTTATTGATGCTTTTAAAAACGATCCTGATTATGAAGTAGTTTTGACCACTGGTGCTTTTATACATCCTGATGCCGTACCTAAAATTTCAAATATTCATGTAGCAAGCTTTATTCCTGGCTCAGAGATTCTCAAGCACTCCCAAGCAGTCATTCATTGTGGGGGAAATGGTACAATCTATCAGGCGCTGTCGCAGGGAGTTCCTGCTGTGGTAATCCCTTTCAACAACGATCAGACAATCAATGCGTGGCTGATCAAGAGAAATAAAGTTGGCATTCCTTTATCTCTATCTGAATTGACAGCAAACCAAGTCAAACTAGCTGTAAAAAAAGTAGTTGAGGATAATGATATGCAAAATCACCTTCAACACTTCAAAAACTTATTAGAAAATAGTAATAGCCCGAAAAGTGCTGCTAACGAGATAATGTCATTTTTAACAGTTAAAGTTCCAAGTTGAACGTAACATGGAGGCTATGAGGACGATGAACACTACCACCGAACATTGCCAGTTGGACAAGGAACTGACTCTACGCAATAACTCAGAATTGCCCATAACCGTGCGTGTAGTAGATTTGTCATTCACCAAGCAGGAAGATTCCCTCAGCGAATGCCATCTCACCTTAGAAATCAGCCCGGAACTTTACCAACACATTGATAATGAGGCATTATTCAACCTTAAACCAGAATTACGCGGGCCCTTTACTATCGATAGCTTCCAGCCCGAAATAGATATTGCAATCGAAGCAACTCTACAGCCGGACTTGCTGCCGCAACTGTCTGATCACGCCACCGACCCAGAAGAGACAGCAACGTACCTCCAGAACTTAAGTCAACAACAGTCTGATAATTCACTGGTATCTACCGAGAGTTGGTTTGCTTTGCACGTTAAGCAGGCACAGGATTCGGGTGTAATTGGTTATCGCACCTTCTGGGCTTATGTTGATCCGTTTGTGATCGCCCAAGAAGCAACTTCCAAAGGGCAAATTTCTCAGGCAATGATTAATTTTTTCAAAGATTGGGCAGATACCGATATGTCGGCTGTAACTGAAACAGCAATCTCTGAGTCTGTAGAGGAAATTACTAAAGCATTCGACGAGTTCGCTGATACTGGACAGATAGCAACCGAGGCCGCAATTTCTGAGATTTTTGAAGAAGTAACCCATGCTTTTGAAGAATTGGCTGATGCTGCAAATGATGCGATTGCTCAATCCGTCACTTTTAATAAGCCCATTGGCGAGGAAGTAATAAATTTCTTCATAGAAGACGACTGGCCTTTCACTAAAATTCAAGGAGAGCCAGTCTTGCTGACAGCTTTCCAAGGTAAGAATGGGAAATGGACTTGTTATGCCAAAACAAGAGATGAACATGAGCAATTTGTTTTTTACTCGATTTGCCCTGTTAACGCACCAGAAAATAAGCATCTATCTGTAGCTGACTTTTTGATGAGAGCAAATTCTGGTATGATAATTGGCAACTTTGAGTTAGACTTTGCATCTGGAGAAATATGCTACAAAACCAGTATTGATGTTAAAGGCGACTTTCTCAGCTTTGAAATCATCAAGCAGTTGGTTTATGCCAACGTAACAATGATGGATACAGCACTTCCGGCAGCTATGAGGTACATCCTCATAGCTGAAAGTGATGATAGGAGAGAGGCAGGGATAAAAACTGTATTGCATAATAGCCGGAAGTGCTGTAAATATTTACCTGGAATTATCGCGGTGATTGAGAGTGATGCCGAGCCTAAAGATATGATCACACAACTCGAATTATAAAAAAGATAATCGTCCAATTGAGTGAAGATAGATTTTTATAAACATAGCAAATAAATTTAGAATTTTTAAGAACAGCTTATGATATTTAGTTGGGCACTCATTTCTGGAAGCGTCAATGATAATTGTTAAGAAAACAGCGTAACCAGCTTTTTGCCAGTCACGCTCTTGAACCTTATAAATGTCGCCAGAAGTTTTTACTGATAGTCTTGAGACTGATTACCTTGGGTTCTGCTGCTGCTTCAGGGGCATGACCAACAGCCACCGCAGCAACTTGTGGTGCAGGTGTCGTTAACAGAGAATTGAGTAACTCTTGTTGATAGTCAATATCTGCTACTGTGCGGTAAACTCTGTGATAATTTATCTGCATCCCCAAAGGTGTTGGGACAATTTTCAGATACTCATTAAGAGCAGATATGTAGGGCTTGCTGATTAAAGCTGAAACCCTTGTACAAATAGTGATTGAAGTCTATAAATGGGAAAAAAGTGCAAGGCAATCGGGTAAAATGGGTAAAAATCCTCACATAAATATAGAAAATGTATCGAAAAATTGAAACTCT
>NZ_JBGTFY010000413.1:0-6401 GCF_041747015.1 Nostoc sp. | reverse complement strand
TTAAGAAATAAAGGCTGATGAAAAAAAGTGGGGTAGCAGATGTAGATTGTGTAGTGTCTTGCAAGATCTGACAAAAATCAAGCCTGATACAATATAAAATTTGTAAACTAACAATGTCCTACCGTTTAGCTTACTTTGTATCTCATCCGATTCAGTATCAAGTTCCTTTACTACGTCTACTTGCAGCAAAACCAAATATTCAACTGAAAGTATTTTTCTACAGTGACTTTTCTGTAAAAGCCTACCACGATTCGGGATTTGGTCAGTTCATAGAGTGGGATATACCGCTTACAGAAGGGTATGATTATCAATTACTTGACTGCTGGGGTTCTAAGCAACTAACAGGTATATTACGACAGGCGATCGCCACCGATATTTCAAAACAGCTAAAACTAGGAAAATTTGATGCCATTTGGGTACATGGATGGTCGCAGATTTGCAGTCTGCAAGCTATCTTGGCGGCAGAGGCTCTAGAAATACCCATATTAATGAGGGGGGAATCTAATGGATTACAGGAATCGTTTCATCCAGTCAAAAAACTGGTCAAAAATGCTTTTCTCAAATGGTTATTTCAAAAAGTATCTGGGTTTATATGTATAAGAACACTAAATTACAGATTCTATCAGCACTACGGAATTAGTGATGAGCGTTTATTTTGGATACCTTATGCAGTAAATAATGAGTACTTCCAAAAAACAGCAATTCAGGCTCAGGCAAATCGAGAGGTGTTGCGGCGATCGCTCAACTTAGAGCCTGGTAGACCAATTATCCTCTACGCAGCAAAACTGATTGACATCAAGCGCCCCCAGGATTTACTGGCAGCTTACTGCTTACTGTCACCAGATAGTTTGCAGGAACCAGAGCCTTATTTGCTGTTTGTTGGGGATGGAGCGCTGCGATCGCACCTTGAATCGCAAGCAAAAGCAATAAATTGGCAATCCATTCACTTTCTAGGATTCCGCAACCAGTCAGAGCTTCCTGCATTCTATGATCTGTGCGATGTATTCGTTCTACCGTCCAGTTTTGAGCCTTGGGGATTAGTTGTGAATGAAGTTATGAATGCAGCCAAGCCAGTAATCGTCAGTGAGCAGGTTGGCGCAGCGGTAGATCTAATTAGAGATGGTGAAAATGGTTATATTTTTCCGGTAGGTTCCGTTAAAGAACTAGCGGAACATCTTCGACAACTCCTAAGCAATTCAGAAAACGCGATCCAGATGGGAGAGCGCAGCTTGGCAAGGATTCAAAATTGGAGTTTCGCTGAAGACTATACAGGCTTGATGGATGCGCTTAAGGCGGTGACAAGTGACGCTAAAAAATAAGCCCACCAAAATTATCCAAATTGTTCCCCAACTGCCACCTTCTATTAATGGTGTAGGGGATTATGCACTGAATCTGGCTCGTCAGTTGGGGAAAGATTGCGAAATAGAAACACACTTTATTGTTGGTACTCCGTACTGGCAGGGAGCTACTACAATTCAAGATTTTCCCATCCAAAGAGTGGTGGTTCGCTCTGCTGAAGCATTGTTCTTTCTGTTATCGACGGACAGTAATCAGTCAGCTTCAGTCCCAACATCAGTCTTGCTACATTATGTAGGTTATGGTTACGCCAACAGAGGCTGTCCGGCTTGGCTGGTTGAAGGCTTGGAGCGTTGGAAAGCCAACACCGCTAACTCGCGCTTGCTGACAATGTTCCACGAAGTTGCTGCTTCTGGACCACCTTGGACAAGTGCTTTCTGGCTATCGCCGCTACAAAGGAACTTGGCTGCTCGTTTAGCACATCTGAGCGATCGCTGTCTCACCAGTAAACAACACTATGCTGAGATTCTATCTAAGTTGAGTCAAGGCAAACAGACCCAAGTTCCTACACTGCCCGTCTTTTCCACTGTTGGAGAACTAGAGCAAGCGTTACCCTTGGCAGAGCGTTCTCGACGGATAGTAGTGTTTGGCAGTTGTGGCAATAGGTTGCGGGTTTATCAAGAATCTTTGGTAGAACTCAGCTACACCTGTCAACTGCTAGGAATTAAAGAAATCTTGGATATTGGGACATCAACAGGTCTAACTTTATCTTTGGTTAACGGCGTGCCGGTGGTAGAAATGGGCGCACTGTCTGCGTCAGAAATCAGTGACATCCTGTCAACCTCCCTAGCTGGATTTTTTAACTACAACCTTGAGTATTTAGCGAAATCAACTATATTTGCCGCTTATTGCGCTCATGGACTGCTTCCTGTCAGCCCTCGAAGTCATGCTTTGCCGGTAGATGGAATATTAGCTAGAAAGCATTACTGGATTGCGGATGACATGACAACAGGATTAAGAGATTTATTAGAAGTGCAGGCGATCGCAGACAATGCCTACAACTGGTATCAAACTCATAATTTGTCCTTACAAGCTAGGACTTTCGCCACATATCTAACAGGTGATGTAGCGACCGAGTTAGGAGCAATAACTGAGCAGCAATCAAACTATCAAAGCCAAAAGCAGCAAAAAGCAACTATGAACATCACCATTTCAGCTCTTGTGACAAATTACAACACATGGCCACTAACAACTCGATGTGTTCAGGAACTCAAACGCTGGTCGAACAAAAGTTTGGTGGAAATTTTAGTTGTTGATGATGCTTCTGAGCAACCTATACCTGAGCATCTGCCCGATAACGTGCGAGTGGTTCGGAACAACCACAACTGCGGCTATGTGGCTAGTGTCAATACTGGCTTCTTGAAATTATCAGAGGATGTAGTAATTCTGTTGGACAGTGATGCTTATCCATTGACGGATTTAACGGAGTCAATCAGTCATGCATTTACAGCCAACCCAAAATTGGGTGCTTTGGGTTTTCAACTTGTAGATCAGCAACACCAACCTACTGGTTCAAGTCAAGCAGATCCAGATGCAATTGGTTTGTTACTTGGACAGAGAATGGAGGGATTGTACCAATCCAGGTTTAATTCAACCAACCCAAACAACCTGGTCCTTTACTCCTGTGCAATGGCAGTGCGACGGACCGCTTTTGAGGATGTTGGTGGCTTTGATAAAGGTTTTGACTTTTTGGACGCAGATATAGACTTTTCGCTTGGGCTTCGTGCTGCTGGCTGGCATGTCCAAATCGATCCAAGTTTAACTGTATTTCACGAGGGTGGAGGCAGTTTCCAAGCTACATCGACGCGGGTATTGCGCTATCACAGGAACCGTTGGCGGCTTCTGGCAAAGCATGGACATCTTCCTCAACCTTGGTTGTTCAAGGCTGGATTGGCAACTCGCCACGCTTTTGAGTACGCCATTCTACAAATAGGTGGGAAGCGGCTGGTACCAGAATCTGAAATTCTTGCAGATAAGCTGCATGGCAGACAACAACTTATCCGTGAAGTATGGAGTGGTTATGGCAACGAACACTAATGAACATGTAGCTTCTCTGCGCCCGAGTTACGACTTTCCGCTCTCATCCGTTGCCAAAGACTTAGGCTCCCGTGGTCTAGTCTACAGAGCAATTTGTGCTGGCAGCCGCGTGCTTGATATTGGCTGTGATACTGGTAGGTTTGGTGAGGCGTTGCGATTAGAGAAGGATTGTATTGTTGACGGGATTGAGCCCTGCTTAGCGGCTGCCGAGACTGCCCGAACCCGTCTTAATCGAGTCTTTTTTCGGTCAGTTGAGAATGAACATTCCTTAAATGGACTAACAGATTACGATGCCATACTCTTTCTTGATGTCTTGGAACACCTTCAAAATCCATGGGCAGTTCTCAGGAGTGCATTGAGAACTCTGCAACCGGGCGGCACCATATATGTTGTGGTTCCCAATATTGCACATATCTCCGTTGTCCGGAGGCTACTTCAAGGACGGTTTGAATACACCAATTATGGAACGATGGATCGCACACACTTGAGATGGTTTACGCGGAAAAGCCTTAGAAAAGACCTTGAAGATGCAGGCTTTGTCAACGTAGAGATTCATGCCATTTCTAGCGTACCATACTTACAGTTTGAGTCATTCCTCTCAAAATTTCTTGTAGACCAACTTGGGAAAATTTTAGCTGATCTCTTGAGTGGCTCAATTATTGGACATGGACAAAAACCTGCAGACCCTCAAGCTTAATTATGAACCAAATTTTTCTAATCTCTGCCTAATCTTAATAGAGGTTGCAAGTGCTAAAAAATCAATTTCAAGAGTGGACAATACAAGGTTTGCATGATGCTCTTGTTCAATCACTCCCTTGCCTCAGCTATGACACGCTAGTGCTTGAAATCAGTCAAACTGATAAGGTCAGGAGCAGCAAACACCAACTATTATGACACTTGTAAATTATTTGAAGCGACCGGAATATATTTTGAGACCGACTCAGATATACCATCGTATTTTACGTTCAAACGAAACAGATATAAATGAATTTAAGGACGTCCTTCTTCCTTGGGGTGTAAAAATAAAAATTCGTCCTTATGAGGTCATTGGACGTTCTATTTGGACAATGGGACTTTATGATCTGGTTGTAACAGAAGCCCTATGGCGATTAATTGATCGAGGCGAAACTGCCATTGATATTGGTGCCAACATTGGTTACATGACCAGTATCATGGCAAAAAAGGTTGGAAAGACAGGTAGCGTTTATTGCTATGAGCCACAGCCAGAAATATATAAAGAGCTATCTGAAAACATCAACAGTTGGCAGGCTAGTATGGGCTGGTATCAAATTAAGGCTCAAAAAATAGCACTTTCAAACGAATCGGGTGAGGGATTACTGGAAACACCTACTGATTTTATTCAAAATAGGGGAATAGCTACACTTATTTCATCCAAAGAAGGTTTTTCTGGTCAGATTAATGTTAATTCTTCCCAAACTCATATAGTTTCTTTATCAACATTAGATGAAACTCTAAGAACTAATGAACAGATAGATGTCATTAAAATAGATGTTGAAGGACACGAATTTGAAGTTTTGCAAGGGGCAGCTAGGATAATTACTAAACAGCATATTCGTGACATCCTCTTTGAAGAACATAGGAGTTACCCTAGTTCTGTGACTCAGTTTCTAGAAGAACGTGGATATACTATATTCAGGTTATGTAAAGGGTTTTGGCGACCAATGCTTAAGCTACCGATGACGAGTCAGATTGATTACTCACAATCTTGGGAGCCGCCCAACTATCTAGCGACAAAAGAGCCATCACGTGCCATTAAACGTATGCAAAAGCGAGGTTGGAATTCACTTCGAGTAAACAATAATTAGTATTAATTTAGTTGTGAAATTACTTATTTATTCTCCTGTATTTTATCCTAACATAGGTGGGCTAGAGACAATTGTATCCATACTCGCTCATGAGTTTGTCTATCAAGGACACGAAGTAAAGCTAGTTTCACAAATTTCAGCGACAGACTCAAAGTTTTTTCCTTTTGAAGTGTTTCGACAACCTAAATTACAACAATTCTTAAAACTAACTCGTTGGTGTGAAATTTATTTTCAACCTAACATCAGTCTCAAGGGCATTTGGCCATTGCTGATTACTCCGAAGCCTTGGGTCATAGCGCACAATGGTTGGTACACTCGCACGGATGACAATCTAGGCTGGCAAGACTATTTGAAGCATTTTCTGATTCGTTTTGCTACCGGCATCTCAGTTAGTCAAGCTGTAGCTGAACACGTCTCAACCCCATCAACAGTCATTCCCAATCCTTATCAACAAGATATTTTCTATGAAATGCCAGAGATTCCTCGTGATAAAGAACTTGTCTTTTTAGGGCGATTAGTTTCTGACAAGGGAGTAGACTTACTGCTAGAGGCCCTAGCTAATCTCAAAGCTCTCGGAATGACTCCTGGCTTGACTGTTATAGGCAGTGGCCCAGAAGAATTTAAATTACGTTGGCAAGCCAAAGAGTTAGACCTTGCTAATCAGGTAGATTTTGTCGGGGTGAAAGTTGATAAAGAGTTAGCAAAATTATTAAATGCTCATCAAATTCTGGTAGTACCATCTCGTTGGCGGGAACCGTTTGGAGTTGTGGCATTAGAAGGTATTGCCTGTGGTTGTGTGGTGATTGGCTCAGAGGAAGGAGGTTTAAAAGAGGCAATTGGTCCTTGTGGAACAACTTTCCCTAACGGAGATGTTAAAGCCTTAACTCATAAGCTAGTCGATTTGTTAACCAAGCCTGAAAAACTGGCTACTTACAGAACACAATCACAATCACATTTGTCGCGTCACAAAAAAGTGGAAGTGGCAAAAGCGTATTTACAAGTTTTTGAAAAGGCTATTCAGTAAAGATGCTAATTGCTCTACTAGCTGTTGCAGGTATTGTCTATATTTCATCCCTCAACTGGCATCACAGTGTGAAGGCGGTTTTCATTATTTTAGTGGTTGAAGGCGCACTGCGAAAATGGGTGTTGCCCCAGGCTAGCGAGATGATTTATTTTCTCAAA
>NZ_JBGTFY010000412.1:0-7934 GCF_041747015.1 Nostoc sp. | reverse complement strand
GATAATTGGTACGTCTGATTGTTTCCGTAATTCTTGACAGACACCATAACCATCTAGTTTTGGCATCATCACATCCAGAACTATTAAATCAGGGGTCAAAAGGCGAAAAGCTGACAAAGCTTCTTCACCATCACTAGCTGTAACTACACTGTAGCCAATCATCTCAAGACGCGTCTGTAAAATTCGGCTTCCTGCTGGCTTCGTCATCTACTACTAAGATTGTGCCTTTATCACCTGATAAGTTTCTCAACGCTGTTCCTCCACAGCGAGAACTCTTAACCCTTCATTATCTGCTTATTAGAAGTCAAAAGCGCAAAACAATCTTGAGGTACAGTCATAAGGAAAGAAGCGATCGCTTTAAGGCATCTGTGCAACTAGATTATGCTAGGGCATCTGCCCGAAAAAGATATTTATGTCCAATTAATAAATTCCTCAACAAGGGACTCGTATTTTCCATAGATTTGGTGTACCTTGTTAATTCTGTGCAATTATTAATACCCATCTTCTCCCAAGTTTACCCATCCAAATTTTAAGCCAATGAAAACTTCTAATGATATAGATACAAAAAAAATCATCAAAAAATCCGACAAGCTTACCCTGAGACAGATGAAGTTAATCGAAGAAGCAGAAGACCAACTTCAAGAAGCTAACACTGTCGATTCTTCAGTCCCTGTGGCTGAGGAGGAAGCAGTAGCAATTTCAGAGCCATTCGTTCCTGACTATATTCCATTCCTTGACAATCCTCCAGTACAGTCTGTTGGCAATTCCGGCTGGCAGATTTCTGATATCTGGCGAGATATCCGCGTGGATGATTCTTGTGGGTAAGCCAGAAGTAGAAGCCAGCTTACTTCTTTATCCAGCCAGATTAGGGGTTTGCGCGATAAAATCCTCACATTTTCTCTCAGAGGTTGTTTGAAAAGTGTCAGCTTGAGCCTTAAATGCAACTCAGAGAAGTGATCGCAAGTCCCATAACTCTCATTATCTCGTTTAACTTCTCGATAGCCAGAGTAGTCAAACATACGTTGGATGACTTTTCAAACATCCTCTCAGGTTGCTTGACAACGATATCTGTAGTTGTTAATTAGAACTTCGACAATTAGCAATAATTTCCATAGCTTGCCTTTGATGATCAGGAATGGCATTAAGTCCACTTGTGACTAATTCGCGCAAAATTTCCGATTGGTTTTTACCAATGACTCTTGAATAAAGCTTTAGATCCTGGAGACATTCCGATTCTACGCGAACGGTAAGACAGACTAAATTAGACTTATCTGAATTAGAACGTGCCATATAGCTCTTCCTATTGCCTCTAAAAATATTCTTGGTTTGGGATAATTGCATTCACCGAATACACGAGTATTTGAATATTATAATAATAGCATAAAAACATATTTAATCCTCCTAATATCAAGTAAGGTTTTGATTATAATAATCATCGACTTCCACGAAAACAAATAAGGATTTGGGGATGAATAATCAGAAGAGAAAAAAGACTTCGTTACCTGTGTATTTAGACCAATTTGAGCGTGAAAGGCTAGAAGAAATAGCCAATCTATGGGGAACCAGCTTATCAACTACCATTAAAAGGCTAATTAGAGAACAGCCAATTTATCCCAAAGGTAATCGGTGAATACTAGAAGAAAGTAAGACAAGAATACGTGATAAATGGAAAAGATAAATATCCCAACTATGAGGATATAAACTTTATTAAACTATCTGTGGTAATTTGTTTGATGTGATAGGATTATGCTGTTAATCAGATTTAGGAATATCGAATAAAGTCTGTGTTTTCTGATCAAGAAAGGAGCAATTGTCTTGGCATCTAATAAATTCCAACCCAAGCAACGAACACAAACCCAAATTGTGGCGAAAGCAATAGGAAAATTAGGGCGGAAATATCAGCATCATATTTATGCTGTCGGTGTTACTTTGATTGTGGGGATTCAAACAATGCCAGCCCATGCGTTTGGACTATTTAACCCTGTACAAATTGCATTGACGTGTATGTTTGGGACTGCTGGTGCTGCGGGTAACGCCGCAATTAATGCGTTACCCGCAGTAATTAACGCAGCAATAACCGTGATGTTGTTCATTTACTTTGTAGCATCTGGTGTCAAAGTAGCAAACGCGCTGGGAGACGGGCAAGAAGTTACCCAGATGGTTCAACAACCAATTGGTATATTTTTCGTGACTCTGGTGCTATTCATTGCCCAAACCATTCTGTTTGCTGGGGTTACAGCAGCTTGCTAAAACAATTCGCTTTTTCGCCCATTCGCAATTGAAAATGCAAATTGTGAATTCTAAAAGTGGGTACAAGCCCCTACCATACCAATTCGCAATTCGCAATTGTTTTAACTGCGAATTGCGTTAGCGGTAGCGGCGCGTTTAGCGCATTGCGAATTGTCTTGACTACTTTATGAAACATAAGCAAGAAATCAAACAAGTCAATCAATCTTTAGGTAAGAGTGCATCAATCGGAATCTTTACAGGTTTCCAATTTGCTGTTTCTCTAGTTTCATTTGGAGTAGGTTTTTTTATAGTATTTTTGTGCGGATTAGGGATAATATGGAGCATACTGATTGGACTTTGGTTTAGTGCCACAACCCTAGTTTTGTCAGGAAAGAAACCATATTTATTTTGGTCGAGAGTTTTCCCAGGAGTTCCAATATGGACACGAGGCTACGTGAAATATTCTTCTCCTTTAGAAAAGAAAAGAGCAGGTTCCAAAAAAGTTAAATCATGGTATTAGAAAGGGGTAGCACTAAACCTAAAAAAATAAACCCTTTTGAGGACTCACTAGATATAACTAGCCTCGTGAGACTGAAAAAGGGCGGATACACAATTGGAGCCTACTTGCTGAGTAAAAAGCAAGTAGGTGATACCGATAATACTTTGCAGCTAATTTTCGGATATAGCTGCACGGGGATTCATCCAGTATTCAATTCTGAAGAACAGGTAGAAGCCATCGCTCACGCCTTTGAGAATGGCTGTAAAGAAATTCCTCAAGACGAAAGGTATACATTTCGCTGGAGTTCGTTTTGTAATGAAGAGGAGGTGATAGAAAATTTTCGCCATCGTTTAAGTAACCCTGTAAATGACGAAAGTGCGTTTTTAGATTGGGGTTGTCTAGCTCGTTTACAAGAACTAACAAGGCAGAAAAAACGAAAAGCCATCAAATTAAATGTTTATGCAACGTTCACTGTCAAAGCAGGGGGAACAGAAGCTGGAGACGCAGTTGATCGGGCAATCGTCAACTTGTCGAATTTTCTACAGAGGAGATTCACACCGACAGGAGCGACAGAACTAACGAGAAAAAGCTTGGTTCAAGTCCTGGAAAAAGCGATAAATGTTTCACTGAGGCATCAACAAATCCTGTCTGGAATGGGATTAAATCCATCCCCGAAATCTGAGAAAGAATTGTGGCAGGACTTATCAGTGCAAGTGGGAGCAAAACCAGTCAAAGTTCCCCACACCCTGGTTTTCAGTGATGGAACCCTGTCCGAAGAATTTTATGAAGCTCTGCCCAACTCCGGGCAGTACATAGACTCCGCTCATGTAACATCTGTGCTGTTGAACAATGGTATTCCCTTTGCAGATCGCCAGTGGGTATGTCTGCCTACTCCAAAAAATGGGAAGAAATATGTGGGGGTGTTGACACTCACGCAAAAACCAGAGGCGTTTGTTTCGACATCTGCTCAAGTGCGTTTCCTGTGGGATATTTTTGCTAGGGATGTCATTTATGATGTGGAAATAATTACAGAGATTAGCCCAGCCGATCAGAAATTGACTAGATTAACTCAGCAGCTAATTACTAGGCGATCGCGCAATGCTGAAATCAGTGCTAGTAGAAAAACCATAGACGTAGCATCACAGATTAATACTGAGTGGTCTGTTAATGCTCAGAAACAATTATACACTGGTGACGTGCCAGAAAATGTCGCACTGATTGTTTTGGTTTATCGAGACACACCAGAACAAATAGATGAGGCTTGTAGGTTGATTTCGGGCTATGTAAACCAACCGGCTGAATTGACCCGTGAGAGACAATATACATGGCTGATTTGGTTAGAAACCTTGCTATTGAGGCAAAGACCACAGCTAACAAGCCCATACAACAGAAGAACATCATTTTTCGCTAGTGAAGTAATTGGGTTAACTCCGGCGGTTCAAACAGCGAGGGCAGACACCCAAGGTTTTGAGTTGATTGCAGATGAAGGTCACTCGCCAGTTTGTATTGACTTGTCCAAAACTAAAAACATTATGGTCATCGGTACTACTGGAAGTGGGAAGTCTGTATTAGTATCTTCTCTAATTGCTGAATGCTTGGCTCTGGGGATGTCAATATTGATGATTGACCTACCAAATGATGACGGTTCAGGAACATTTGGAGATTTTACGCCATACTACAACGGATTCTACTTTGATATTTCCAAGCAATCCAACAATTTGGTGCAACCGTTGGATTTATCAAAAATCCCGTTAGAACAAAGGGAGGACAGAATAAAAGCCCATCGTAATGATGTGAACTTAATAGTCTTGCAATTGGTTTTGGGTTCCCAACAATTTGACGGGTTTCTCGCTCAAACAATAGAATCGTTGATACCTTTGGGGACAAAAGCATTTTACGAAAATCCCGATATTCAACGACGATTTCATGAAGCTGAACAAGTCGGAATCGGAACTCCAGAGTGGAATAGTACACCGACTCTAATAGACATGGAGCAGTTTTTCTGTACCGATTGTATTGATTTAGGCTATGAAGATGAGAATGTTGACAAGGCGCTCAATTATATTCGCTTGCGACTCCAGTACTGGCAAGCAAGCTCAATAGGAAATGCTATTTGCAAACCTTCAACTTTCCAAACAGACAGTAAGCTGATTACGTTTGCATTAACTAATCTGCAATCAGACAGAGAAGCGGAGGTATTCGGAATGTCGGCGTATATTGCGGCATCGAGACAATCGCTCTCCTCGACTAACAGTATGTTTTTCATGGATGAGGCTAGTGTATTGTTACGATTCCCCTCCTTATCTCGTTTGGTAGGTCGTAAATGCGCGACTGCTCGGAAATCAGGATGTCGTATAGTTCTAGCTGCTCAAGATGTGATCTCTATTGCTAAGTCTGAGGCTGGTGAGCAAATATTGCAGAATATGCCTTTACGGTTGATTGGGCGAATTGTCCCAGGCGCAGCTAGAAGTTTTTCGGAATTGCTTGGCATCCCTAGAGAAATTATTGATGTAAATGAAACTTTTATGCCCAACATCCAACAGCTATATACTTTATGGCTATTGGACTACAACAATAAATATATTAGATGCCGCTATTACCCCTCTTATCCCCTTTTGGCTTTGGTTGTCAATGGTAGGGAGGAACAAGAATCACGAGATAAGTTTAAAAAAATTTACAATAATAAGTTTACTTGGGTGGCAGAATTTTCTAAGTATTATGTTGAGTGCATTAAGCAAGGGAAGCCATTATGAAAACTCTCTCATCAGTCATTCAGAACAAGATTTTGTTAGCAATATTGGCAGGTGTTTTATCAATTGGAAGTTTTGAAGTATGGAAATATAATCAAGCTAAATATGAGAAGTTTATTGCTAGTCAAGAAAATGAATGTAAAGTGTATATAGAAATGGGAGAGGGCGCAGTTAAACGTAGTCCTGCCCTAAGAAATCTCAAATACAATAATCTAGTGACTCCAGGACTAGAACAACCCGGAATAAATTCTGAATACGAAGTAGACAGTAGATATCTTTTGCTTTACAACAAGCCTGTTTCCACTCTTCCAGCAAATACTCTGGTTTATGACAACGGTTTTTTTAAAAGTTTATTGAAAAACGGCAAAAACCCTCCTGAGTCATTGCTAGTTAATGCTGTTTCTTTTGATTTAAAAAATAAGCAAGCAACTGTTAGCTCGTCTTGCGCTAAAAAACCTTTTGTAGTTGACTTGGAGAATTTATATGAAGAATTTCAACCAGTTGATCGCGATCTCAGGGGTAGTAGTTCAGATTTATTTTTCTAGTATTTCAGCCAATGCAGCCAATATCCAATCTAACAATAATTCAAATCAATCTTTTCTGACCCAATTCCAAGAAATTTACAATGGCTTACAAACTTACATAAATAGCTATCAAAAAGAATTTACTAAAGCTGTAGGTAAGCTGGAAGCTGAATTAAATCAGGCAATTCAATCTAGTGTAGGAGATTTAGGTATTCCCGATCCTTTAAAAGCTGCTAAGAACATTGAGAAAGTTTTACAAAAACAAGAAACTCAGTTATTAGTATTAGACCCTCGTATTCAAGCCGAAAACGCTGTAAGAGAATGGAACCAGCAATACACTCGCGGTCAGTCTCAATCAGTATTAGGTCGAGAGGGTCAAAGAGTGCAAGCACAAGAATCTCAAATAACCAATGATGCGATCTCGCAATCTTCGGATAACGCTAATACTGCACAACAGGATGTTATCACCCAAGACATCCTAAAAAAGATGGCTGTCCAAAATTTACAAACAGCTGTAGTTAGCAAATCAATTCATGCAGAAGCTCAAAAACAATCGCGTTCCCTAGCTGCTGCAAATATTAATCTTGCCGATATTTCTAGTCGTATGGATGAACAAGCAAGACTTGAGCAGCAAGAATCTAATGCAGCCGCTAGACAAATATTGCAATCTGCTGCTGCACTAGATTCTTACTGGAAAAATCAATAATAATCTGACTTCTGATTCCTGATAACTCATTTAACAAAATGCTTTTAATCATCCTTTTTGCTCAATCAACTGTTCAACAACCTGAACAAAACATCGGTACTACTGACGCTGGTGAAATAGTTGACGGGGCTATGAATGGGGCAGATTTAATTTACAAATCTTTTGAAAATGATTGGGCAGAGCTAGCATCTGGGACAAGTTCTATTTATACGGCTGTTGTGGCTGTATCAATGTTGGTTGCAGTAGTTTTAATAAGCTTTGCTTCTTTAGGTTGGTATAGAAAGTTTGCTGAAGAAGGTTTTTCTTATAATTTTGTAAGTGAAATGGTTTTTCCATTATTGGTAATTCTAATGCTGACTAACAATGGTTATTTATTGGCTAATACCACAATTGCTCTAAAGGATGTGTCGGCTAATTTAAACAGGAGTATCTTAAGTATCACTAGAAACGGTGTAAAGCTGAAAGATGCTATACGGAATGTGAACGCGGATCAAAGTTTCGTTTTAGCTACACAAACGGCTTTAGCTGAATGTGAAAAACTTGAAACTTCTAAAACAGATAGTGATGGTAATACAACAAATCCTAGACAAACCTGCATCAAAGAGACTATAGAAAAAGCTCAATCAGACGCGCGCAAAGCCAGAGAGAAAAAGGGAACTGGTTCAGGTTCGGGAAGCTGGAACCCTTTGGATCTTACTGGTGAACTTGTCAATAGTGCAATTCAAGGTCTTGTTTATGTGATTCTAAGTGGTTTATCCGCAGGTTTCCAATACATAGTGCAATTATCCTTTTTGTTAGTTGCTTATGTTGCACCAATTTTCTTAGTATTGTCTTTGCTTCCTTTTGAAAGCAAGCCTCTTTATGCTTGGTTATCCGGTTGGTTGGGTTTAACCTTAGTGCTAATCTCATACTCAATAATAGTGGGCATAGTTGCTAGTGCAATAGTTGATAAACCCTCTAGTAATCCTTTGTTGATGCAACTTATACAGGCTATTTTCTCACCCTTACTTGCTGTTGCTATAGGTACAGGTGGCGGAATGTCAGTATTTACAGCATTTACTAGCGGTGTTAAATTCTCTGTGGGTTTAAGAAGATGAGACTACTAGAAAAAAAAGAGTTAAATTTTACCCCAATATTTTTAATAGGTAATGCAATTTTACTAACTATTCTGCTATTAATAGAGTTAATAAATTTTGCTAGTATGGGTAAAATTGCTAACTCCAAAG
>NZ_JBGTFY010000411.1:0-22754 GCF_041747015.1 Nostoc sp. | reverse complement strand
AGCATCCAGAGGTTCAAAAACCTTGCACTTTCGTCGGCGAGCGCCGGGCAAATTGGGAAACTAAGCGACGAAACTACTATTTTGTAAGCTGTGTGGCTTCTAGATTCGCTCTGGAGACTTATTCAGCAAGCCCTAGTTAAGTAAAATAACGTAGATTAACTCAACAGACGTACTAAATTTTGAAGTAACTCAAAAGGCAAGTTTTCAGACTATCGCCCTTTGATTACTTTTAAATAGACTAAAAAATACCACGGTTAAAATAAATATGAAAAAACAAGCTGTAGTGGCAGGATTTGTACTCTTATCTTTTACGTTGCCGCTCAAAGCGACTGCTGCGAGTTTTACCAAATTTTATGTATTTGGCGACAGTCTTTCTGATACTGGCAATGTCTTTACTGCTACGGGTGGTTTAGTCGCTCCGACAACAGCCATTCCCCAAGAACCACCCTACTTTCAAGGACGTTTTTCTAATCAGCAGGTTTGGGTAGACTACCTCGGAGATCAGCTAGGATTAACACCCTCTCCATACATTACTTTAAATCCTACTATTCCTAACCAAGGTATTAACTTTGCTGTAGGCGGTGCTAGTTCAGGTCAAGGTAATGCTGTTGTTCCTAATGCACCGTTACCGGGAGTACTAGAGCAAGTCGGTTTGTTGACACAACCCATCTTACAAGTTAATCAGAAGCTTGATCCAAATGCCCTTTATGCTGTATGGGGAGGTGCAAATGACTATGTGTTTGGTCAAGCTACCAATGCGACTCAAACAGCCCAGAATTTATCAGATGCAGTAGGGTTACTTGCATCATCTGGCGCAAAAAATATTTTAGTCTTTAACTTGCCTGATTTGGGCAAGATTCCGTTTGCATTCGCTACAGAGCAATCAAATAATTTGACTGCTTTGACAAATGACCATAACAATAAACTAGCAGAGGAATTAGGCAAATTTAGCAACAACTCTGACCTGAATCTGATCTCTGTTGATGTATTTTCCCTATTTAATCAAGTACAAGCAAATCCAGGGAAATTTGGGTTTAAAGATGTGACTAACCCTTGCCTAGTAGGCAATTTTCAGACAATCATCAGTGTATGCCCTCAACCAAACGATTATTTATTCTTTGACTCTGTGCATCCAACAACAGGCGTTCATCAGTTAGTAGCAAATGCTGCACTGGCGGCGATTGAGGCTAAGTCTGTCCCGGAACCTGCGATTAACTTGGGGATTTTAGCCCTTGGTGCTTTTGGTGCGGTAGGAGTAGTCAAGCGTCAACAAAAAAGGTCAGCAGGTCGGATTTTTGATGCACAATTAGCTTTGGCGGATAGTTTATCAGATCGCTGTAATACCCCTGCCTCAACGCTTCTCCCAAGGGGAGACGCTACGCGAACGTAGGCAGGGGATGTAAAGCGGTCAAAAACGTTAGCGAAGCGGTAGCGAGTCTTCTCCCAAGGGGAGACGCCAAAGGCGAACGAGCGTCAACACCTTCTGACCAAAATTGAGCGTAAGCGAAATTAGGGAAGAAGGTAGTTGAGTTTTTGACAATCATGATATACTGTTTATGTAGCAAGAATAGACATAAATGATTGTATTTGAGGCAAAACTTGATGGACTTAACGAGCAGTATCAAGCGCTTGATGAAGCGATTCGTACTGCTCGTTTTGTGCGTAATAGCTGCCTGAGATACTGGATGGATAACAAGGGTATTGGACGCTATGACCTAAATAAATTTTGCGCTGTACTTGCAGCCAGTATTGAGTTTCCTTGGGTTGCCAAGCTGAACTCAATGGCAAGACAATCCAGTGCTGAAAGAGCGTGGTCTGCAATCGCTCGGTTTTTTGATAACTGCAAAAAAAATAAACCAGGGAAAAAGGGATTTCCAAAGTTTAAGAAAGAACAAACGCATGGCTCTGTAGAGTACAAAACCTGTGGATGGAAACTTTCTGACGACCGCAGGTATATCACTTTCTCGGATGGGTTCAAAGCAGGAACTTTCAAACTCTGGGGAACTCGTGACCTGCATTTCTACCAACTTAAACAGTTTAAAAGAGTGCGGGTTGTACGTCGTGCAGATGGCTATTATTGCCAATTTTGCATTGATCAAGAACGAGTTGAAAGACGAGAACCAACGGGTAAAACTATTGGTATTGATGTTGGCTTGAACCATTTCTACACCGATAGTAATGGGGAAACAGTTGCCAATCCTAGACATCTTCGCAAGAGTGAGAAGTCTTTGAGACGGTTGCAAGGTCGAATGTCTAGGACTAAAAAAGGTTCTCAAAACAGAATTAAGTTTAGAAATAAACTTGCGCGTAAGCATCTCAAAGTAAGTCGCCAGCGCAAAGACTTTGCTGTTAAGACGGCAAGGTGCGTAGTGAGGTCTAGCGACCTTGTGGCGTATGAAGATTTGCAGGTGCGGAATATGGTGAGCCAGCGCGTTGGGCGGGTTTCCCGACTTGAAGCGACTGGCGAACCCGTCAGGGTGAAAAATCACCGCTTGGCTAAGTCGATTAGTGACGTTTCGTGGTCGTTGTTCCGTGAATGGGTTGAGTATTTCGGTAAAATTTTTGGGGTAGTAACTGTTGCAGTTCCACCTCACTACACCAGTCAGAATTGCTCTAATTGTGGCGAGGTTGTCAAAAAGACTCTTAGCACCAGAACTCATGTTTGTCCTCATTGTGGGCATACCCAAGACAGGGATTGGAACGCAGCACGTAACATATTAGAAAAAGGGTTGAGTACGGCGGGTCACGTCGGAACTAACGCCTCTGGAGAGACTGACCAATACTTGAGTGAGGAAACTCCTTCAAGCAAGTCAACTCGTGGAAAGAGGAAACCCAAAGAGCGATCTTTGGAATCCCCACCCTCAACGAAGTAGGGTGGGGAGGATGTCAATTCGACATTCATAAACTGTAAAAACCAGGAAAAATGATGCGCTACCAATATAAGTCAATACGCTTGGGTTAAGAGAATAGTAGGTTGGGTTTCACTGTCGCTCAACCCAACAAAGTCTCGATAATGTTGGGTTTCGTTCCTCAACCCAACTTACACCAGCTTTAGTTTTTAGCCTTAAGTGAACTGTATTGCAATATAAGTGCGTTTTTAATGGTTTTTCCACCCATTTGGCTAAATGCTTGATTCGTATCAAACTTTACTATTGAGTAATGCTTTCATCAAAGCCGATGATGGGATTTGAACCCACGGCCTGCTGATTACGAATCAGCTGCTCTACCACTGAGCCACATCGGCATACACAATCTAGAAGTATAACATGATTTGATTATGGTCGATCAAAATCCCAAAAATCGCTTTAAACCTGAATAATATGTCAGCTTTACAGCGGTTTTCAGATGAATAGACCACAGTGAGCGAATCACCCCAGGCATCATCAGAGATAATTACGAAGACTAAATCAATATCGTAAATATTTATTTTTACTTCAGAATATATACTTATACTTGCTATAGGACTCCGGTTTGATTTTTGAAACTATACTGAGACTGAAAAGCTCGTTTTACCAGGGTTTCATCTGAAATCCTGTTCAGAAATTAAATATGAGTCCTATAGGTTTAATAGTTTTTGAAACCCTAATAATATGACAAGTTGACTGTTTTATCTTTAGATGTATTCGCTGTGGTGAGATTATCAATATAGAAAAATTTAAGTATTATTTGTTAGGCTTTGGAGGTTTACCTTAACTAATTATAGTGTTTATACTTAGAAAAATAAGCTATTTTTAAGAACTATTGATTTAGGCAAATTGCTTACAGTAATTTATCAACATATCTAACTTTAGACTGATGGAAAAACACCTTATTAAAGAATATTCCTTAAGTATTAGGACTATTTAATACGGCAATTACTTGTCCACTACCAGCAAAAATTTCATAAAGTTGGAGTCTTTTTAGAATAAAGCAGGTAAATATACAGTAATTACTAAAAACTATGTCTCAAAATAAAAACCTAGTAAATTTACTGAAAGCTATGAAAACTAACCTGCGGATCACAAAGTTTAGATTATTCTGTATAGCTGCTTACATCCTAATACCGAATATTGCTGCTTGCACAGGTATCTTCAGCACTGCAAGCGCTAATAGTAGTAACGCCTTAATCGGTCGCAAAGTTAATTCTCAGGATTTAAAAGACACGTATATCCCACCAAATTATGGTGGTCCTGATAGTCAGTATGGTACTGGTACTCGCTGATGGCAATTTTAGATTTTAGATACTGGAGATTTCCCCCAGTGGTATGTTTGTACGAGTGTGTGGACTTGCCAATTTTGGTCTGGTTGAGGATAATCTAAACGGTAGTGTCCGCCCCGGCTTTCGGTTCTAAAAGCAGCACTTTTAAGAATTAAATCAGCCACATCTAATAAATTGCGGGTTTCTGCCCAAAGTCGCAATTGCCGTTCAACATATGGTAAGTCAAAACTAGCTGGTTCTCCTGGACGTAAAGCAAGCAAGAATTGACTTAAAGGCAAAGTAGCGAAATCTTGCTGCCAAGATTCTACAGTAGCGATCGCACTTTCCAACCCTGATTGTTCCCGACAAATACCAGCACTTTCCCACACTAGACGCGGTAACTTCTCTCTAAGTGCTTCTAGCTGTGCTTGCTGGATGTGCCACTCACTAGCATCTGCACTAAATTTCCGTAATGGCAGCACTGGTGTTTCTGAGGGCAGCCCAGTATTTTCTAATTCAATATTAGCCATTTGCGCCCCAAACACAATACATTCCAGCAGGGAATTACTGGCGAGGCGATTTGCTCCATGCACGCCAGTACTAGCGGTTTCACCCACCGCGTATAAACCGGTGATATTAGTACGATTCATCAAATCTGCGACAATTCCACCCATCCAGTAATGGGCAGCTGGCGCTACAGGAATTGGTTCGTGGAAGACATCAACGCCCCAATGTTGACAAACTTTGATGATATTGGGAAAGCGGTGACGAATTTTGTCGGCGGGGATAGGGCGCATATCCAACCACACATGGGCAGTTGCCAGATCGAGGGCGGTACGTTGTAAATGGCTAAAGATGGCTCTACTGACCACATCTCTGGGTGCAAGTTCACCGGCAGGGTGATAGTCAAAGGCAAAACGCCGCCCTTCGTTATCGATGAGGTGTGCCCCTTCGCCGCGTACAGCTTCGCTAATGAGAAAGCGATCGGCACCAGGTTTAGTGAGGGCAGTGGGGTGAAATTGCACAAATTCCAAATCGCGGAGGATAACCCCAGCCCGAGCTGCGATCGCAACCCCATCACCTGTACTTACTGCTGGGTTAGTGGTTTGAGCAAATACCTGACCACCGCCACCGGTTGCCAATATTACAGCACCAGCTTTTACCCAGGTGATTTCACTTTGATAAAACAGGCTAATTCCCTGACAGCGACCAGTTTCGGGTTCAATCCACAAACTCAAAGCTAAAGCTTGCTGAATGACTTGAATATTCTGGCGACGTAAGACTTGGGCGGTGAGGGTGGTGGTAACTTCCCTGCCAGTGGTGTCCGCAGCGTGGAGAACGCGGTTGCGAGAATGGGCAGCTTCTAAAGTTAAAGCCAAGGTTTGACCATGACGGTCAAAAGCAACCCCTAAGTTAACTAAAGATTGAATGCAGTTAGGGGCAAGTTGGGCGAGAAATTCTACAGCCGTGCGATCGCACAAACCCGCACCTGCCCGGATCGTATCTTCAATGTGCAGCGTGGGAGAATCTTCCGGGGCAACTGCTGCGGCAATGCCACCTTGCGCCCAATCACTGGCGGACAAAGCAACTGTTTCTTTGGTAATCAATCCGATTCGCAAGGACTCTGGTAGACACAGCGCTGTGTATAGTCCAGCAGCACCAGCGCCGACTACTAAGACATCAAATTGGCTAGGAATATCTATGTGAGGCAAGGTAATGGGGGAGGGGGAGCAGGGGAGCAGGGGGAGCAGGGAGCAGGGGGAGCGGGAGACAAGGGGAAAAATTTTACTTTGTCCCCTTGTCTCCCTTGTCCTCCAAGTCTCCTTTTATCTCAGCAGCCCACTCCCTAGAATTAGGAGTGGGCTGCTATTTGCTAAATTTGCAAAGACAGTTATCTATAGATACCGTTGTTAAAGCGATCGTCTCCCTCGTTAAAGGCAGGCTCTAGTTCTGTCACGGTGAAATTATCAAAGTTGTCTTGCAGGGTTTGTTTTTGGCGATCGCTCAATCCTGAAAGATCCAATACATCCTCTACCTTTTTGTAGGGAGCATTGATGATAATTTTCTTAGCCAGGGTGGGATAAAGCCCTGGATACTGTTGAAAAGCTCGGACGTTGGTATTATTCAAATCAATTTTTTTACCAAATTCCGTTCCTAGTTTAGCGTCTGCCCGAGTCTGCCGCTCAATTGCCAGAACTGGGACTTGCACAAAAGCAAAACTGTTGAAACTAGCAGCTTGGGCGATCTGAGTTGTTCCCAACCATCCCCAGCAACTAAGTAACAAACTAAACACTGTTAATAAACGCGCTAATCCTTTCACGATTTTTCTACCTCTTTCCATCAAACAGAAATAAAAGTTTTAAGCTAACAGCCGTCAGCAGTCATCAGAAACTAATATACAGCGTATTAATATCCACAATATTTGCCGTTACTGGGTTTGGCTGTACTTTTGG
The DNA here is from genome assembly GCF_041747015.1 of Nostoc sp. Lineage (GTDB taxonomy): Bacteria > Cyanobacteriota > Cyanobacteriia > Cyanobacteriales > Nostocaceae > Nostoc. The sequence continues at coordinate 16,124 of NZ_JBGTFY010000411.1, read as the reverse complement.
CAAAAATTTTCATAGTGGTAAGAGTGGCTGCATAGCTGCAATAGCTTTGCATCCATGATCCTGGTAGCATTCCCCGCTAGACGAAATCTTTTCAGGGTGGTTGATTCTACCTTCTAACCAGACACGAAACTGTGCGATGTCTAATACCGAAAACCCCACCAAAAAAAGACCTGATGCTGATGGATGGTTATGTAATATTTCTTAACTAATTAATCATCTACAACATCATTCTTGATGTGCCGTAGACTGGGCTGGAAAAAGTTTCGGTAAGAGAAGCCTACACGCTCATTGCAACCTCCTGCCTCCTTTACGCTGCGATCGCAGCTAACAAAAATAGGCTGTCTACCAAAATTGTGCTTAAAACTGCGCCACCAAAGGCATACCAGTGTTTTTGCTTTCTAGCTAAAGGTAAAATTCCAACTGTTAACAGCACTAGGGCGAGAATTATTGCCCAAGTTTGTCCCCAAGGCGTTTGTACTTTCGTTAAGGCGTTTTGTAATATTTGGGGTGCTACATCAGCATTTACTATCATAATTTGCCGCCAATAGGGCATTAAATCTGCTATATAAAAATATACATCGGTTAACACTGTACCGAGTAAAGAACCTAAATAAAACCAGCTACCCACCTTGCCCCAATTCTTCGCCAGACACCAACAGGCAAATGGTAATCCTATAGACTCCATTGGCAGATGCCATACAGGTTCCCAACGTAACCAGCCCCAGTAAATCGCTCCTGCTAACCAACTCCAGCTAAATCCTAAGAGCAAATCCCCCCAGACATAAGTTGCAGGACGTGACATTAACCGAAAACTTAGCCACACCCAAAATGCTGTCAGCGCTAAACTTAAACTTGGTAGCGATCGCACTATTGGCGCTTCTATAAATACTGGCACTGTTACCAAAAACACCGCCGCCGCAAACACTAACCAAGTTTGTCGAGAAGATATAGATAAAAATAGAGAGGGAGATAAGGAGAGTCTAGACTCTAATTCTTTGATGCTCCTTTGCTCGGTGTCAGATGGATGCAACTCTGTATCAATAGAAGGGGTAGAAGTAGTGTAGGAGGACAATGTATTATTAATCAAAGTTTTTAATATTTGTTACTAAACTTTATCTTATTTAATGTATCACACTTTTAAATCCCCCCCTGGGGCATTGTAATTATACTGAAATTTCAGGGAGCGATCGCGCAAACCAAACATTCTGCGCTAGACCAATCCATCAAAGTTGAACCATGTACAGAACTCCTCTGTAGTACCTTGTAAATAGCAGATTACAAAGAAGTCAGGGGTAAAATTTAACTGTTAAAAAGTTAACTGGCATCAGTCTGCTAAATATGAAAGTTTGATGAATTGCCAAAATGGCGTTGACTTATGGAGGTGGGTGTAAGAACATGGTCAGCGTCTTCGATGATGTTATCAAGAAAGAATTCAGGAGTCAGGAGCCAGAATGGGCTAAACCTTAGCTATCCGCTAACAGCATTAATTCTATGTGACTGGCGGACTTCGGCGTGAGCGCTCAGTCGAACCCTAAATTAAGGGGTTTAAGATTCCCAATAAATCTTTCTTGCGGAACGCGCAAGGGACGATGAGCGTAGTCAACAAACATCATCAGCTAAATAATCATGTCTAGAACAGGAAAAAGGTATTAATTGCATATGGAGTTTATTCAAGCTTTTATTTTGGGTATTGTTCAAGGTATTACAGAGTTTTTGCCAATCAGCAGCACCGCACATCTTCTGATTGTGACAAAGATATTTGGTTGGAAAGAACTAGGTTCTAAAGATTTTGTTGATGCAATTCAATTTGGCAGTGTTATAGCAATTTTGGGGTATTTTTGGTCACTTATTTACAGTATTGTCAAGGGTGGAATCGAAGCACTAAAAGATCGAGACTGGCAACGTGAAGAGTGGAAGATTCTTGTCGGTATTATAGTAGGAACAATGCCCGCCTTAATTTTTGGCTTTCTTTTGAAAGACATTCTACCGGAGAGTGCATTAATTATTGCCATTATGTCGATCATCATGGCACTTTTATTAGGTTTGGCAGAAAAAATTGGCACTCGCAAGCGAGGTTATGATTCATTAGAGATTCGGGATGGTATTTTAGTTGGATTGGGACAAACACTTGCTTTGATTCCGGGCGTTTCTCGTTCTGGCTCGACGTTGACGACTGCCTTATTTTTAGGATTAGAACGCGATATGGCAGCGAAATTCTCATTTTTGTTAGGGTTTCCAACTCTTACCGTTGCTACACTGTATAAAAGTTTGAAAATATTCAAATTATTTCAAGCCCAACAGTTACCAGATAACATTGTTGGACTATTAATTGTCGGGATTATTTCAACCTTTATTTTTTCCTACCTATCAATTGCATTCTTGATCAAATACTTAGCAACCAAAAACACTTTGGTTTTTGTTTGGTACAGATTAGCATTTGGCAGTGCGATCTTATTGGCGATCGCAGCAGGTTGGAAAGGATAATTCCATAATAGTTTTTTGTCATTAGTCATTTGTCATTTGTCCTTTATCCAAAGCAAATGACTAATGCCCTATACACAATGCCCAATGCCCCATGACTATTCTTCCTGCCCGAATTATCAAAGTATTACCTGATTCCATAGCCGCAGAGATTGGCTTTGAGTCTGGGGATGCGATCGTTGCAATCAATGGTACACATCCCCGCGATTTAATTGATTATCAATTTTTGTGTGCTGATGAAGTTTTGGAATTAGAAGTTATAGACGCTGCTGGTAAAACTCATAGCCTGGAAATCGAAAAAGATTACGATCAAGACTTGGGGCTAGAATTTGAAACTGCCCTATTTGATGGCTTAATTCAGTGCAATAATCGCTGTCCATTTTGTTTTATCGACCAACAGCCACCAGGTAAGCGCACCAGCTTGTATTTAAAAGACGACGATTATCGTCTGAGCTTTTTGTACGGCTCTTATCTTACCCTTACGAATCTGCCAGAAAGAGAATGGCAGCGCATTGAACAAATGCGCTTGTCTCCGTTATATGTTTCTGTTCACGCCACCGAACCCGAAGTTAGAATTAGACTGCTAAAAAATCCGCGTGCGGGACAGATTTTGCCACAACTCAAGTGGTTTCAACAAAGACGACTACAAATTCATGCTCAAGTTGTTGTTTGTCCTGGTATAAATGATGGCAAATATCTAGAACAAACTCTCAAAGATTTAGCATCTTTTCATACTGGTGAAGTTCCTGCGGTGGCATCGGTGGCAGTTGTGCCAGTTGGGTTGACACGGTTTCGGCCTCAAGAAGACGAACTCATACCCGTAAATAGGGAAAAAGCCCAAGAAGTGATTTCCCAAGTCCGATCGCTTTCACAGCAATTTCGCCAACAATTCGGTTCCAGCGTTGTTTGGTTAGCCGATGAGTGGTTTTTGATTGCAGGTGAGGAATTACCCAGCGAGTCTGAATATGAAGAATATCCTCAAATTGATAATGGAGTTGGTTCGATTCAATTATTTATCAAGCAATTTGCCACCGTTGCGGCAGAATTACTACCGCCAAAAGTTTATCCTCAGAGAAGATTAACTTGGGTAGTGGGCAACGCTGTAGAAAAAGCATTCCAACCGATTTTGGAACGCTTAAATTTTGTTGAAGGTTTAGAAGTAAATATGCGTGCTTTATGTAGTGATTATTGGGGACAAAATATCACTGTCACTGGGTTACTAACTGGTCATGATTTGCTATTGAACTTACAAGGGCAAGATTTGGGAGAAGCGATTTTACTGCCAAATGTAATGCTAAAACATGGGGAATTAGTATTTTTAGATGATATGAGTGTTGAAGAACTAGCCTGCAAATTGCAGACAAAAATATTACCAATAACAGGAGTTGAAGATTTAATCAATACCTGTATTGTTTAAGCTGTTTTTGTTAACCCGTTATTATAGACAATTTAACTACGCTCTGCAAACTCTTCTTGCTTACTGCTTTGGAGAGCGCATTTTTAACCTGGTTTTCTGATCCCTCATAGTGTAGAATGAAAATACATAGTTACTATGTAGCGATCGCCTGCGCGTAACTAAGCTAATTTCGCTAACCAACGCTACCTACTTATTGCTGCGGCTATGTACAGCATCTGAGGGTTAGCACAGTCTGCGGTAGGGCATTTCGTGGACTTAAAACAAAGTTCAGCGCCTCCTCAGCAATAGCTGGATTGGCACAGAAGCCCACATTGTATGCAATCATTCGGTGTGGGAGTATGTCACCCAACTACCTCAATAGGATTGAGATAAGTCAACAAACTGCACGTGTTTGTGTGGTCTTTTTTTAGATAGCTTCTACGGCTAGTCACATTTGGGCTATCCCTGGATAACGGGATGTGCAACTTATCCTTAGAATCCCACTTCCATTCCTTTACTCCACAGTCCCAGAGGCTTTTATTCCTCCCCCCCAAGCCTGTAGGGTTGGGATTGGGCGTTAGTTTGAGAGGAAGTTGTACACGGGCGTTAAATACGAAGTTTCATCGATTCAGTGACCAGATTAACTTTACCTAGTCCAAGTTTTTGGACTAAACCTTTTTGTATCCAGCTAGTTTGGATGTAAGATCCAAAGTTTACAAATATTAATTTGTAGGCTTTTGCTCACTATTACCTTTAATTAAATGTCATGACTGATTTGAACTTTATCGGAATTATCTGCATTCTGGCGGTAGTCTATCTATCCAGCATCTATTTTTGGATAGCTTTTTCTCAGAATTCAAATGAGTGACATAACTGCTAAAATGTTCACTGCTAAGAAAATTTTAGTCTAGCAATCCGAATTGAATCGTGAGAAAATATGTAGATTGAACATCAAATATAAAAGTAAAATTTTATTCAGCCACGGTGATTAGAAATCTACACATGCAAAACCTACTTCAACAGCTTGTTTTCATGAAGTCCACGTAAGTGGACTTTGTTTATGTAGTAGCAAACGTCTAATCTCGTAGCAGTATCTCATTTTTAAACTGGATAATGACCTAGTACCGTAAGGACGTTCGGCGAAGCTCAGTCGAGCCGCGGAAGTCAAAACTCAAGTTTTTTTATACTTCTTGACTCTAGCAATAACTGCCTTATTTTATAAGGCATTAGATATTTAATCGTTTATTTTGTTTACTGTCAATAGTGAAAGTAGATTTATTAATTTAGAATACTCCTGATAACAGATTGTAGACGAATTTCAAAAATGGTTGTTTTTTTATCAGAAATTATTACAAAGAGAGAAATACAGATTGGCTTACTAGGGTTGGTGATCGGATTTTTTATTTTTATAGTTGGTCGTTTCATGATTTCATTGACAAACTTACTCTGGAAACGTTTGAATTTTCCCCAAATTACTGATATTTACCAAAAGTTAATTAAGCCAAATGAAGACTTATTAATTGTGGTAGCTGTAATTGGGGCTTTTGAGGTTTTTATATCCTTTTTACCTAAAAATCAGTGGACAAACTCATTAGAAATTATTGTGAGTTTAACTCTGGCGATCGCAGTCAGTTGGTTAGCCTCTAAATTATTTAAAAATTTCTTTGACTTGTATTTATTAAATGCTGCTTTCAAAACTGGGAAAAAAATCAGCAGTGAGCTACTCATTCTCTTCAAATGGGTTGCGAATCTCATCATTATATTTTTAGCGATTATTACCTATGCTCAAACGCATCAAATTAATCTTTTAGGATTGCTAGCTAGTTTAGGAATCGGTGGTTTAGCAGTAGCCTTTGCTGCTCAAAAAACCCTAGAACAAGTTTTGGGTGGTATTGTTCTTTATCTCGATCGCCCCTTCGTGATTGATGATTATATTGGTCTTCCCGATGGGACTTTTGGACGAGTTGAATCTATAGGATTAAGATCCACCCGAATTAGAACATCTGGTAAGGGAACTGTAATGATAGTTCCCAACAGTTCCTTAACTCAGGTGAATATTGAAAACTTTACTGGTGCGAAGAAAGTCATGTCAATTCTTTATTTGGCCTTCTACCGAACACTCACAAGTGAAGATCGAGCCTTAATTCGCCAAGTTATTCTAGACAGTACCAATGGTATTTTTGGAATTGATTCGGGGAATACAGAAGTGACTTTTAAAAATATCAATAACTTGGTAGAACCAGATAAAAGTCAAGCGCAAGTTACTTTCTTTATCTTAGGTTCTGGAGATGTCTCAATGGAATTACGTCGTCAGCTGCTAAATATGGCAACTGAAAGCATGACTCAGTATTTAAAAGAATATGGTATTGCTTTTGATATAGAAGAACCAACAATTTATGTTGACTCGCCCATTACAATTTAGAGATGATGACGAATATTTCCCGGATTACTCTAGAATTTCTTCAACGTGATAGCACAATATCAGCCCTATCTAGACTTGGAGTATTTCTATTTTTTATTGTGCTATCTTTACTGATAGGACGATATACTCCTACATTCTTGCGAATTATTATCCGACGTTTTGCACCGCAGCAAGTTGCCAGTATTTATGACAATTTAATTGACCCAATTAGAAACTTATTTAAAATCACAGGTACTTTAATTCTAATTTCATTTTCTTTAGTGTGGATTGCGGAATATGAATCTATCTACAGATTTATTTCTCCCCTCGTTGATTTAGCTGTTATTGTGAGTATTGCTTGGCTATGCTCTAGTTTATTCCGACAGTTTATTCGAGTGTATGGAATTGAAATATTACGGAAATTTGGTCGAGAAGTAGATGAATTACTTTTAGTATTTGAAACTTTTGCAAATGTAATTATCGGATTTATTGCTGTTCTGGCTTTTGCCCAAAGTCAACAATTCAATTTAGTTGGGTTATTAACTGGATTAGGAATTGGTGGATTAGCTATAGCTTTTGCTGCTCAAAAAACCCTAGAGCAATTGTTGGGAACAATTGTGTTGTATTTAGATCGACCCTTTATTCCTGGAGAATATATACGTTTACAGAAATCGCAACAAATTTCTGAAGGTTTGTTTGGGCGAGTTGAGTCAATTGGTATCCGTTCAACTAAAATTCGCACCGCTGCTACAAGTACGCTGTTTATTATTCCCAATTCAATATTAGCAAACTTAGAAATTGAGAATATTACTCGAGGGAAGAAAGTTATGGTTCTACTCTACCTCGATTTCTTAGACTTGCTGGAAGACCCAGAACGAGCTCTGGTTGAACAGGTAATTGTCGAGAGTACTAATTCACTATTTGGTATCGATCCAGGCAGCACCAGTATTACTTTTTTAACTCATAACAATGCAGACAATGCAGAAAAACAAATAACTCGAACAAGAGTGACGTTTTTTATTTTGGGTTCCAGTGACAACTCTCTGCAATTACGCAAACGCCTATTGGAATTGGCAAATGAAAAAATTTCTAAAAAGCTAGTCACGAATGGAATTAAATTCACGATGCAAGAGCCGACAGTTTATGTAGAATCGCCTGTGACAATTTGAGTATCAATCTTGGCATTTTTTATTGGTTTTGATAGGCTAGATTGATGAAAGTAATTCACTAAGTACTTTTACAAAATCAAATATTTTGGAAAAGCTAGACCAATAGTAGGTTTACGTAATTCAGGTTAGAGGATCAGTAAACTTACCAGTAATCAAGCCAGAATCCTAGATTATGTACTAATGAATTCTGACTAATAACTCAATTAATAATCAAATGAGGAGTAATTGGTGAGGCATCAAGAAAACCAAAAAGATATAAGTTTAAAAATTAAAAAAGCTAGAAAATTATTTATTTTAAGTTCTGAAATTATAATTTTAAATTTTTTAAGTATTTTGCCAGTAACGGCGGCGACTGAAGAACCTGTATTGAGCGTAGTGTATGGCCAAGAAAATGCAAATCAATGGCCAGGGATAAGCGATCGCCTACAAACAATTGGGGTAAAATATTGTGTAATTCCCCTTACTGATGTCAAGAGTGCGGCAGATTGGGGCGATCGCAAGGTATTATTTTTGCCAAATCTTGAGACATTAACCCCAATCCAAGTGATCGCCCTAGAAGAATGGATGAGTAAAGGAGGGCGTTTGATTGCCAGTGGGCCTGTAGGTAGTCTATCAGCGCCGGGAGTGCGTCAGTTATTGCGATCGCTCCTGGGAGGTTATTGGGGATTCAGCCTCAGCGACACAGAACAAATCAAACCAGCAAAAACTAAGATCCCAGAATGGGTAAATCAAACTGAACTTTTTGGCAAAGTGCGCGGCGGCGTTGTGATTCCTAATGATATGGGTAGTCAATCTCCTGCTGTTTGGAATTCTAAAGATAATCCTGCCGCAGTCGTGACAACCGAACGTTCCACCTTTTTGGGCTGGCGCTGGGGAACAGATACAGCAACAGCCGCCGAGTTAGATAATGCCTGGTTAAAAGCTGCTCTCAATCACTATTTGACAGCGCCAGCGCCATCGAATCGCATGAAAAAAGTAGCAGGAGGTTCTCAAAGCTGTTCTACAACGGTGGCAGCTGTGTCAAGAGGGCAGGGGGCAGGGGGCAGGGGTACATCTCCCTCATCTCCTCCTGCTAAAACTGCCACCGCTCCGCAACCTAGAGCGGTGACTATGGTCAAACCGCCAAGTTCTCAGGAGGCTATTGACCAATTGGAACAAGCGGTGCGTCTAGATGTTGCACCCAACTCCAGTACGCCGATTGACAGCAACGAAGCGATCGCCCTCCAGCAAGAGCTAGAAAATCTGATTGGTCGGGTGGAAAGTGCCCATTTAGCAGTGTTAGCCGATGCGGCTAATGAAGGCGTTGCGAGATCTGAGGACAAGGAAATCTCTAACACCCACACCCGCCAATCTATCAAGAAGCAGCCGACGCAATTGGCTTCAACTAAATTGGGTGGGTTAGTCATAAGTAAAGACCAAGCCTTGGCACAGGTAAGGGTAATTGCTAAAAACTTACCCCAATTGATTGCCCAAAAAAACTACGCTCTGGCTCGTCAGCAGTGGCAGGTAGCTAAGACGACTTTGTGGCAGCAGTTTCCTATTGATCAGAAGTTGGCTCAACCAGAAATTCGGGCAGTTTGGTTAGATCGGGGGACAATTGTTCGTGCTGGCAGCAAGGCGGGACTAGCCAAGATTTTTGACCGCCTAGCCCAAACTGGGATTAATACCGTATTTTTTGAAACTGTTAACGCTGGCTATACTATTTATCCCAGCCAAGTTGCAAAAGAGCAAAACCCATTAATTCGTGGTTGGGACCCACTGGAAGCGGCAGTGAAATTAGCCCATGAGCGAGACATGGAATTACACGCTTGGGTTTGGACTTTTGCTGCTGGCAACCAACGTCACAATGAGATTATCAACGTTAATCGTGATTATCCAGGGCCAGTGCTGGCGGCTCATCCCGATTGGGCAAACTACGATAACCTTGGTAACATGATTCCCGTTGGGCAGACTAAGCCATTCTTCGACCCAGCCAACCCTGAAGTGCGGCAGTACTTGCTCAAGCTGTATGAGGAAATTGTCACCCGTTATGATGTAGATGGTTTACAGCTAGACTACATTCGCTACCCCTTCCAAGACCCGTCAGCAGATCGAACCTACGGTTACGGCAAAGCTGCAAGAGCGCAGTTTCAGCAACTTACCGGTATAGATCCGATAAATATTTCTCCTAGCCAACCAGAACTGTGGCAAAAATGGACGACATTTCGCACCGAGCAAGTTGATAGTTTTGTCGCCCAAGCATCACAGCAGTTGCGACAAAAGCGACCGAATTTGATTTTGTCGGTTGCAGTATTTCCGCTACCGCAACAAGAGAGGATTCAGAAAATTCAACAAAACTGGGAAACTTGGGCAAGGCGGGGGGATGTAGATTTAATTGTTCCTATGACTTATGCTCTGGATACTCCTCGCTTCCAACGACTAGCCCAACCCTGGATCGCCTCTAAACAATTGGGAGCTACATTGTTAGTGCCGGGAATTCGCTTACTTTCTTTGCCAACAGTTGGGGCATTCGATCAACTCCAGTTGGTAAGGGACTTGCCAGTTAGTGGTTATGCACTCTTTGCCGCCGAGAATTTTAACAACGAGCTACAAAAACTCTTTGTTAGCACTCAAGGTAGGGATCAATCCACAACATCCACTACAAGTGAACCTATTCCTTATCGCCAGCCTTTTCAAACTGCAGCCGTCCGTTACACCGCGCTGCAACGGGAATGGAAATTTGTTTTGCAAAATGAGCAACTACAAAGGACTCCTCAAAAAATTTCCGATTTTAACAACCAGGCAGAAGTTTTACGCAGTGCTTTAAATCAACTAGCCACCTCGCCTTCTGCGAGTAAATTATTAGTGGCGAGGGCCTCTCTAACTCGGTTCCAGTCTCAATTTCGGGTATTGATGAGCCAGGAGCTTAAGTCAAATTCCTATCAAGTCAAAGTTTGGGAAAATCGGCTTGTAACTATAGAAAGGTTATTGCGTTACGGCGAACGCCGGGTACAGCTGGCTCCTCAGTGAAGATACAGAGGGGCAGAATATCAACCTATAGGCATTGAGAGATTGTCAGGTTACTAGAGTATGCTTTCAATGGTGTTGTGTATACACCTATGGACAGCTTATGCTCTGAGAGCTTTTTGTAGTCAACTGCCTATTGTTAAAACAACCTCTTAGAGTGAATAATTGACTGTTCGCTGCTAAAGGTTGTGCCGAAAACACAATCAGAATCATGACTACAAGTTGTTCTTGAGTATGGTAGGTGAGTCAGGAGAAACTCAAGAAATGTCTTATGGCAAATTTCTCAACTTGGTACATCTAGATAATCAAGAACAATTTGTTTGTGCTAACTCCTGGGCGATCGCTAGTTTCGTCTGTAAACTTTTCTCTGAAACCGTTTACAGACGAAACTAGCAAAGTCGTGCTGCTGATTCCCAAAGGACGAGACATCACTGACTTCAAACAAGTGTGGGAGGCTTTAGAAAAAAGCTAAGAGCGTTTTCGGTTTTTAGCTAGCGCGACTGACAAAATCTATCGCTGGCATCTTGTATGTACTTTACTATTATGCAATCGCCAAGGGAAATTTTTAAATTGGTTCGGTACAAATATTGGCATTAGCGATCGCATAGCAGCAGAAATTACTAGTCATTGGATTAGGAATGGCAATTATAAAAAAATTTGTAGATATTCATCAAGATAAAATATCTATCACTAAGTACACTGGAATTTAGTAGAAAGTTTAATGTCATTAAATAATAAATATAAATTGAGGTAAATTATGCCCAGAATTTTAATAATAGAAGATGAAGAATCAGTCCGCGAAAACATTTTAGATTTGCTAGAAGCTGAAGATTTTGAAACTATTGCTGCGGCTAATGGCAGAATCGGTGTACATCTAGCTATCTCCGAAGTTCCCGATTTAATCCTGTGTGATATGATCATGCCAGAAATTGATGGTTATGGTGTGCTAAAAGCATTACGTCAAGATCCATCGACGGCAACAATCCCCTTCATTTTTATAACTGCAAAATCTGCAAGATCTGACTTTCGTCAAGGTATGAATATGGGTGCAGATGACTATATAACTAAGCCATTTACTCGGGCTGAGTTATTGAGTGCCATCATTAACAGATTGGAAAAATACGCTACTTTAAAAAGGTATTTATCTCCTCACACTAGAATTAATAACTTGTCTCCAAAAACGCAGTTGTTAGAAATTAGTTTACACCGGGCTATCAAACAACACAATTTTCAAGAATTTGAAATTTATTATCAACCAATAGTCGATATTGCTTCCGGCAAAATAGTAGCTGCTGAAAGTTTATTGCGCTGGCAAAGTCCAGAACTAGGGATGATTTATCCCACAGAATTTATTCCCTTAGCAGAATCTACAGGTTTAATTATTCCTATTGGCAAATGGGTATTAAAAATGGTCTGTCAACAACTTAAAAGCTGGCGTGATGCCGGAATTTATTCTCTGATTGTTGCTGTCAATCTATCGGTAATTGAATTTAATCAACCAGATTTTATTCAGAAAATAATTAATCTTATAGTTACCAATGATCTGGAACCACATTACCTAGAACTAGAACTTACTGAAAGTATGATTATGCAAGATATAAATAGTGCGATCGCTACTATGAATAAATTGCGCTCCTTAGGTGTAAAGATTGCGATCGATGATTTTGGTACGGGCTACTCTTCTTTAATTTATCTAAAAAACTTACCAATTAATACATTAAAAATCGACCGTTATTTTATCCATAATGTTGCTAGCGATCCCAAAAAATCAGCGATTACTAAAGCATTAATTCAAATGGGTCACAATCTCAATTTAGATGTAATTGCTGAAGGTGTAGAAACGGAAGCAGAACTGGCTTTTTTACGCAAATATGACTGTAATTCTATGCAAGGGTTTTTATTTAGTCCTGCATTGCCAGCAGCAGAATTTGAAAATCATGTTCTAAAAGCGCTTAAATTAAAACCATAAGATACGTTTTCCCTGGGGTTTTACAGCACTTCCGGCTATTATGCAATACAGTTTTTATCCCTGCCTCTCTCCTATCATCACTTTCAGCTATGAGGATGTACCTCATAGCTGCCGGAAGTGCTGTAAGCGATCGCACACAGTGCATAAATCCCAAATCAAAACAGCCATAGCCAAAGTGGGAGAGTAACTAACAATACTATAGCCCCAGCAGCTAAGGCAGTAACTGCCAGATCGCGATCAAGATTGAATGTCTCAGCAATTACGAGTGTGGCGAAAGCTGGAGGCATGGCCATTTGTAAGACAATAACTTTTGCTACAGAACCAGTTAATCCAAACACTGGTAGAATACTCCCCAATATTAAGGGAACTAGCAGCATTTTGATTCCCAAGCTCATCCCTACTTGTGGTAGACTACGCCAAGATTTGAGCAGCGCTAGTCGCATTCCAATTAACATCAAAGATAAAGCTACGACACTCCAAGCAAATTTCTCTAACCAGAATTCCGCGATAGTGGGAATTGTCGCTTGTCGAAACAGTAAGCCAAATCCGAAACTCCACAGGGCAGGATTAATTAAAATTGCTCTAGCAGTCTGCCAATGATTTTGGACACCGCCGCCAAAACGCGCTGCTATTAACACACCTAAGCCATAAGTTCCTGGGAATGAACCTAGCAAATCGTAGAATAGCGCCCAGGCAAAATATTCCTTGCCTACGATTGCTAAGGTGATAGGAAAGCCAAGATAACCTGTATTACCCACCATTGCCGCTAGGATCAAGCTAGCCTGAGTTGGTGCTTGGAGAACGGTATTTCTAAAATAGACTTGTCCTTTAATCCCCACCCAAGCTAAAAATGCTCCTAGTAAAATGGCGAGGTAAGCGATCGCCGGGGCAATCCAAATTTGCCCCGAAAAGCTAGATTGGCGCAAAAAGGATACTATGCTAATGGGTACTCCCACCCAGTAAAGAAACTGTCCCAAACGGGTAGGAACTGTCATAGGTAATTTGCGTCCCAAAATAAAACCTACCAGGACTAATCCTCCCAGCTTGACGTATAGTTCTAAAAGGTTTGTCAAGATTGCGCCTAAGAACCACAGATGTAAAATGCTACCTGTTAAGTTTACTTTTGTCCAGTGCAAAATCTGTTATGGCTATCCTACAGAAACAGGAGTTTACCCTTGAATAAGGCTGCGTTTTCTGGAAAATCGCAAAACTCATCAAATGACCCTGGTGATGATATTCCAGTGGCTATACGCGATACTCCTGATGCAACACCTAAAATGTGGTTGCAACCGCGAATTGTGATGATTGGAGGAGTCGCAGGATTTGTCTTGCTGGCTTTAATTGGCGGTTTTTTATTTTTCGTGACTGCACCCAAAAAAACTGCCGATTCTCAACCCTCACCCATTAGTTCTGCACCTACACCAACTAGAGAATCTGGTAATTCTGTTAACAATCTGTTAGGACATCTGGCATACTCAGAAGCCCCTGAGTCAGAATTAGTCACCATCTCCGCAAATAGGGGCATTAGAATGCGAAAAGGTGCTGCCCAAAAGTTTGAGGACATGGTAGCAGCAGCGCGGAGTGCAGGTGTAATTTTAGTACCAATTTCTGGCTTTCGCTCAGTCAACGAACAGGAACCGTTGTTTTTTGGTGTCGGTGCACAGCGAAATCAAACACCAGCAAAACGATCTGCTCTCAGCGCTCCTCCTGGTTATAGTGAACATCACACAGGTTACGCTGTGGATATTGGAGACAGAGCAGTACCAGCAACTAATCTCCAAACCAACTTTGACAATACCAAGGCTTATCAGTGGCTACAAGCAAATGCGGCGCGTTTTAGCTTTGAAATGTCATTTCCTAAAGATAATGCTCAAGGTGTGAGTTATGAGCCTTGGCACTGGCGTTTTGTAGGCGATCGCGACAGCTTAGAAATGTTCTACAAAGCCAAAAATTTGAAACCTAATAAATAACCTCATTCATTTCTGTTTAGCGATGGAGATATGGCAATACGGTTTGGTTAAGATCCCCCCGCCTGCGGCGACCCCCTTAAAAAGGGGGTAAAAGAGGGTTATAAGCCCCCCTTAAAAAGGGGGGGGTTGGGGGGATCTCCGAGGAATGAACACGTTAACTGAACCCTATTGAGAGATATGGGGCAAAGGAGCAGAGGAAATCAATGCCCCATGCCTAGTTTCGTCAGCTGTTTCTCGGTTTCTCAGGCGCTAATTTCTGATATTTACCTGGATTCTTTCGGTGAAAATATTCTTCCATAATTTCTAAAATCATCGGCGCAGCAATGCTACCACCACCGCCGCCAGAATGTTCCGCAAATGCCACAATCACAATTTCCGGCTGCTGGGCGGGGGCATAGGCACCAAACCAAGCGTGATTTTGTTTAACACGACCCTTCCAGGCTTCAGCGGTGCCACTCTTACCAGCGACTGGGGGAACTGTTGGCTGGTTTAAAGCTTTACCTGTACCTTCAGCTACTACTTTCCGCAGTCCCTGACGAAGGATACTTATGGTTGTCGGCTTCATATTTAAAGACACTCGCCAGCTTTTTGCTTCTTCATTGTCTTTAAGCAAATGCGGCTGGACTCGGTAGCCACCATTCGCAGGTACAGCAAACATGATGGCGACTTGTAGGGGTGTAGTTTGTAAAGCACCTTGACCAATTGACATATTGATGCTATCGCCAACAGTCCAAGGTATCTTCCAAACTTTCTGCTTCCATGCCTCATCTGGCACTAAACCTTTTGTTTCTTCGTTAGCAAACTCAAAGCCGGTTTTTGTACCAAATCCATACTTTCGAGTCCATTCGATCAAAGTTGGCCCGCCAACTCCCCGACCAATTTGATAAAAGAAGGTATCACTACTCCACTGTAATGCTCCGATAAAACCCAACGGGCCGAATCCGGCGTGGTTCCACTCACCAAATCGGGTGCCACCAAAGTTTAAGGAACCATAGGTTTGTAGCACTGTGCTAGGAGAAAATTTACCCGATTCTAGCCCGGCTGTGGTGGTAACAATTTTGAAGGTGCTAGCGGGAGGAAAAGCGCTGAGGGCACGATTGACCAAGGGATGATCTGCACCTTGTACAGTTTCCCAATCTTTTTGGGTGAGTTTCTGCTTCGAGAAAATATTTGGGTCAAAGGTGGGGTGAGATACCATTGCTAAAACGGCACCGTTCTTTGGGTCAAGTGCCACGATCGCCCCATTGCGATCGCCTAAAGCTTTTTCTGCTGTCTTTTGCATATCTAAATCTATGGTCAGGTGCAAATCATTACCAGCTTTCGCCTGTTTCTCACCCAAAACCCGCAGCGGTCTACCTGCACCATCCACTTCTACCCGTTGACCGCCCCATTCGCCCCGCAGAGTTTTCTCATAAGCTTTTTCAACTCCCATCTGACCGATTACATCACCTAATCTGTAGCCTTGCTGCTGCTTTTCTTTTAACTGGTCGGCGGTCAGTTCTCGCGTATAGCCGAGTAAATGTGCTAACTCCTTGCCGTGGGGGTAGTAGCGAACGGCTTCTGTAGAAATTTCCACGTCTTGGAGTTCGCTTTGATACTCCTTCAATGCTGTAATTT
This sequence comes from Nostoc sp., assembly GCF_041747015.1. Taxonomy (GTDB): domain Bacteria; phylum Cyanobacteriota; class Cyanobacteriia; order Cyanobacteriales; family Nostocaceae; genus Nostoc. The sequence continues at coordinate 115 of NZ_JBGTFY010000411.1, read as the reverse complement.
GCGCTTCCTTCAAGTCACGAGCGACCCGAATCAGTGAAGAAGAGTTAGCGCCTGCCTCTTCTAGTTTCTTTTCCATCTCTTCTTGGGAAACTTCGATAATTTGAGATAGACGTGC
>NZ_JBGTFY010000410.1:0-12647 GCF_041747015.1 Nostoc sp. | reverse complement strand
ATCAATTAACAATTAAGTTTTTTGAGCGTGCCAATAGTAAGGTACAAGCAACTTTTTTCGCTTTTCTTGTTCTCGTAATACATACGCGAACAAAACATCTTTGACTTCACCTCCTATCTCCCCTTAACCGAACAGTATTGCGTAAACGCTCACAATCGGCACATGAATGAATCGAAACCAAAGATTCTTAGTGCTTTAGGTTATCTTGTAAGGCAATACAGAACGGAACTGGGAATTTCTCAAGAAGAACTAGGATTACGGGCTAACTTAGACCGCACATATATATCTGGTGTGGAACGCGGAGTCAGAAATCCTTCCCTCACTGCTCTTGTAAGTCTTGCAGGTGGCTTGGGCATAAGTGTTTCCCTTCTTCTTGAAAATCTGGAAATAGAAGCCGATAAATTAACGTGAGTAACAGCTTAGTAGCAGAAATTAAAGCGCAACTTAAAGTCTTTAATATGCTGTCAGATCAAAAATGGCATTGTCGTGAGCATGAAGGAAAGGCTATTGCATCAGGTCAGTATGCAGGTGGTGGTGGAATCCAAGGACTAGAGCGTGGAAACAAACAGCGTGCTGGTCTTGTGATCGAAACAGAGAGCAAGTATTGTGAATTCTGCGGCAAGAAAACAAAGTGAGATTGTTGGATAGGAGAGATAAAATCAGCTAATTCTGCATCTAATATACCAGCTTCTTTAGTCTAAAGAATTCTCCAAGTTTATTCATATACAGATACAATAGAACAGAGACAAAGAGGAAAGCATGAGCTAGTTATTGATCATAGGTTTCCAATGGAGCGTTGGGGAGAAAGTGAGTCACCACACCTTACTTCTATGAGCGAAACCGAAATCAAGAAAAAGTTTCAATTGCTGAATCAATGAATATTTTGTATGCATCGGAGTTATTTTGATCTAGTTCTCTTTTGATACGTTCATAACGTCCTAATTTTGGTTTTTTTTGCTTTATATTAGAGTGATTCTCCTCGTTAGGAAAAAAAGAAAGTTGGGTTCCTGGCATTTTTTGTTTGATATTGATGTCTGCTTTATTGTGACATATAGTCTACAATACACCAAATATGACAGACTTTTTTTAGAAACCCACAAAAGCGATGTCTACGACGGGCTACGCCTACGCTTAAAACTTATCCTCACAACTAACAGGTGATAACTGATAACTTGCTTTTTCCGTCTCCTGTACTTGCTGTTGTTCCTTCAATGTTTCTAGTTGTGCTTCTAATTGCGCTTTCACTTGATGACGGAAGCTGAAGAAGTGTTCACCAAAGTTCAATGCTACGAGGTAATCATACAATCAATGCGGTTTTTGGAGAGCGATCGCTGCTAATCTTACTCCATTAAGCATGAACCATTAAGTACTGACCGTTCCCATTGTATTCACCATCGCAACTAGCAAAATTCCGAACAAACCATATTAAATAAAACCTCCATATCCGGCGAAACTTGGCATAATCCATGCCATAATTCAAGTCTTTGATTGTTACCTGGTTCTTGTCAAAATTATTTAGCCATTGGGCAAATGTTTTAGAGTAATTGGAACCGTTGAGATACCATTTTTCAATTGTTTTGAGGTCTTTATTCCGGCTAGGAACTGCATTGTAGTTCCAATACCTACCGTGGGGAAAAATGTATTTGTGCGTGAAAGCGCTGGATATATTATTAGGGGTACGGACTGTAATTATATGAATAAAAACCTTGCCATTATCTTTCAACAAACTTGCTAATTTTTGAAAAGAGTTAGTTAAATTACCAACATGACAAAAAACGCCAATCGAAAGGATTTTATCAAACTTTGTCTCAAATTTTGTATCATTTAAATCTCCTTCATACAGCGTGAATCGACCTGAACTGAGGTTGCTTTCAGGATCTTGCATCTTCTGGCGCATATATTCACATTGCTCATGGCTCAAATTCAGACCGACAAATTTGACATTGGGGAATTTGGAAAGAATGTAATTTGGCACACATCCCCAACCACAGCCAAAATCTAAGATATTGTCTCCATCTTTAATGTCTAACTTCTGAATCACATCTTCGATCATGTGTATCTGAGATTGCTCAAGGTTTACTGCTCCTTTTTCCCACAATCCCATGCTGTACTTAGGATAAATGAGTTTGCCGTCGCCTAACATCTTATTCAGCATCGCTTGAGGCAAATCATACTGAATTTTCATTAGATCCCGTGGCCCTTCAGCAAGATGATCCGTTTCTTTTAGTACCCATTCATAAGGTGCTAAAAGAGCAGGAAAGTACTTAAAAAAGACGGGCATACAAGTATCAAAAAGAGATTCTAATATTGGATCAGGAACTTCTAATCCATTGATATAAGCCTCAGCTACCGCCATTTGGATTGTGTTAACTACTTCTACAGCCCCACGCGTTGCTGTATACGCTAATGGGGTTTTAATATTCATATCTCCTACTAAAGGTATATATTTTTCTAGAGACTGTAGTGTATCAAGAGAAACCATATTTAAACTCCCAATTTCCTTTCAGTATTCAGCTATACTATGAATAGCAAAATTAGGGTAAAAATTATATTAATTTTTAAAACTGTCTATTGTAATATAAATTAAATAAAGTTCAATAATATTTATGGAAGTTTGTAACACCCAAAAGTTAATTCGCCAAGCAGAGTATGCAAAAACATTGCGTCCCCTACTTCCTGCGGAAGCATTTCTTCCCGATCCAAGTAAATTAGTGATTCTATTAATTAATTGGGCAATTTTGATTTTAGGCTGGGCGATCGCATCTTATTTAGATAGTTGGAACTTCTATCTTTTATGGCTTTATTTGCCTTTAGCTATAGTCATGGGTAATAGTGTTATCGTCTTGCTATTTAGCTCCCACGATCTGATGCACGGTAGCGTAATTAAAAACTCCCATATAGTCAGAATTATTAGCTTGCTAGGGCTAGCGATGTTGTGGATGCCACCCACATTGTGGAAAGCAGTACATAATCGAGAACATCATAATAAAACTAATTCCTTGGCTGATCCCGATCGCAATTATTTATACAAGCAGCCGAAAACTTGGGGTAAATGGATTCAAAATGTATGCGTGCCTTCTGCGGAGGTCAATCCTATCGGTTTAATACTGGGAATGGCAACCGCATGGGGAACACATAATTTTCGGAATTTGACCTCTGTGCTATTCTTTAATCGTGAATCTGTGAGTTTTGTTCCTGCTGCTTTTACAGTTAAAACTAAAGAGCGTTGGTTAATCGCAAGTGAACTTTTTACAATTTCCATGATTCATTTGAGTATTTTGATATATCTACAATTTAATTTCCTAAAAATCGCGTTGAGTTACTTTTTGCCTATTGGAATTGGTTATGCTGGAGTAATATTTTACATCTATACAAATCATATGCTTTGTCAGATGACAAGCGTTAACGATCCACTTATTAATAGTATTTCTCTGCGTGTTCCTCAAATCTTTGATAAATTGCATTTAAATTTTTCTCATCATACCGAACATCATATTTTTCCAGGAATCAACTCTGACTATTATCCCCTAGTGCAAAAATTATTAAAGATACACTATCCTGAACGTTTAAATTTATTGGATGCCAAAGATGCTTGGAACTTGCTTATGGAAACACCAAGGCATTACAAAAATGAAGATACATTTACCGATTGGTCGGGAGAAAAATCTGTTCCTTGCGCTATCATCGAGAATTACAAAATTAAGTAAGCTCGACTTTATCCATTTTTTTCGCAATGTGATACTCCTGCGGAGTCTTTGCCCGAACGCTATCGCTGAAACCTTTGTGGGACAGTAGTTTTACTTTTTTAACTTCATCGGTAATCTGTGATATGGAAAAAGTATTTGCGAAAAAGCCAGGGTTTTTGCCGGACAAGGAAAACTGAGTTCTTAATTTTGGATACAGTCAAGCTAAGAGTCAACTCTAATATTTCAACGGCGAGTTGCACTGGAAAATGTCAAAATTAAATGAGTTTTGCGTAGGCGCGTTGGCGTTGGTATAGCCTCTCGTAAAGATAGAGAAGCTGCTTATCGCCAGACATCGCCACTTTACTAGCGCGGATTTGAGATAACTAAGTTGAAATTTATGGGCAAGCAACGTGTTCTTTCTGGAGTTCAACCAACCGGCAATTACCATCTAGGCAACTACTTGGGAGCCATTCGCAACTGGGTAGAAGGTCAGAGCGAATACGAAAATTACCTTTTTGTGGCTGATTTGCACGCGATTACAGTGCCACACGACCCAAAACAGTTGGCAGATGATACCTACACCCTTGCTGCTCTCTATCTAGCTTGTGGTCTTGATTTAAATCACTCCACCATCTTTGTACAATCCCACGTTTCAGCCCACAGTGAACTCACTTGGTTACTTAACTGCATTACACCTCTCAACTGGCTGCAAGATATGATCCAGTTCAAGGAAAAGGCACTCAAGCAGGGGGAAAATGTGAGTGCAGGCTTATTGGATTATCCGGTGCTGATGGCAGCTGATATTTTGCTTTACCAAGCGGATAAAGTGCCAGTGGGTGAAGACCAAAAGCAACACTTGGAATTGACACGAGATATCGCAGCTCGATTAAATCATCAATTTGGGAAACCAGATCAACCAGTTCTGAAGCTACCAGACCCTTTGATTCGTAAGGAAGGCGCAAGGGTGATGAGTTTAGCGGATGGTACACGCAAAATGTCGAAGTCTGATCCTTCAGACTTAAGCCGAATCAGTTTGCTAGATTCACCAGAACAGATTGAATACAAGATTAAGCGTTGTAAAACTGATCCGATTCGTGGGTTGACTTTCGACGATCCAGCGCGTCCAGAGTGTAATAACTTGCTAACGCTGTATACATTGCTTTCTGGTAAAACGAAGGAAGATGTAACGGTTGAGTGTCAAGATATGGGCTGGGGGCAATTCAAGCCATTGTTGACAAACACGATAATTGAGTCTCTGAAACCAATCCAAGAACAATATCAGGCGATAACGGCGGACAGAGGCTATTTAGAATCTGTGTTGCGGGATGGAGGAGAAAAAGCTAGAGCGATCGCAAATCAAACTCTGTCACAAGTAAAAGCTGCTTTAGGCTACTCTCTTCCTCTATAAGTTCTGCCGTTTCGGTGTGATTTGCTATACCATTTAAGAAATTGAAATCCTTAATGTTATGCATCACACCCATAGCTCCACAGCTTTCAAGAGAGCTGTACAAGCAGGTGAATTTCTAGTTACCGCCGAGGTAGCACCTCCGAAAGGGGGAGATCCAGGGCACATGATTCAAATGGCGGCGACTCTTAAGGGAAGGGTTCATGCTGTCAATGTTACTGATGGTAGCCGCGCAGTGTTACGGATGTCTTCGTTACTAGCGTCGGTGATTTTGTCACAAAACGGTATAGAGCCAATTTGTCAAGTTGCTTGCCGCGATCGCAATCGCATTGGTTTACAAGCTGATTTGATGGGCGCTCATGCCTTGGGCGTACATAACATTTTAGCCCTGACTGGCGACCCAGTAAAAGCAGGCGATCATCCAGATGCCAAAGCAGTGTTTGATTTAGAAGCAGTGCGACTGCTGCAACTAATTCGGAAGATGAATCAAGGCGTTGATTCCAACGATAAACCCTTGACTGATGGAGCGTTAGATTTATTTGTTGGTGCAGCAGTAGATCCACAATGTAAGAGTTGGTCGGGTTTGCAAAGTCGATTTGAACGCAAAATAGAAGCCGGAGCGCAGTTTTTTCAAAGTCAGTTAATTACCGATTTTGAGCGACTAGAAAAGTTTATGGACACGATCGCCTCTGGCTATAAAAAACCAATATTAGCAGGAATTTTTCTGTTGAAATCGGCAAAAAATGCCCAGTTTATTAATAGGTGTGTTCCGGGTGTAGATATTCCTCAGCATATTATTGATCGATTGGCAAAAGCTAAAGATCCCTTTGAGGAAGGGATGAAAATTGCCGCCGAGCAAGTGCAAATAGCGCGGCAATTGTGTCAGGGTATCCACATGATGGCAGTAAAGCGGGAAGATGCGATCGTACCAATTTTAGATATGGCTGGGGTTGCTCCAGTCAATCAGTTGGTATCCAAGTAAAGAAGATAACGAATCTTTTATTAAAGCAGATGGGAACAGCCATCTGCTTTTTTATGATGAAATATGGATAATATACCCAAGCAGAAGGTGTTGCACATCTAGATCAGGTGGCAGAAACAGGCAAGCGCTCGCAGCCTATATCTAATTAGGGGGCTTTGGGTTTAACGAACTTGAGGGTCATGCGATCGCTCTCTCCAATGGTAAGTATATTTCAATACATCGGAAGTACCTTGCAAAAGTAAGTTATACCATTTGAGATTTTAGATGCATCCAATTTCCTGATACAGCCCCAAGCAAAGGAGTGGAGAGTAAGAAAATGCTTTTTCCCCACTCTCCACTCCCAACTCCCCATTTTCATAAGAATTTACCCAAGCGGTTGATTCTCATCACATTGACGTGAATACTGCAATTCCAACTCATTTTGCCGTTCTCTGCCTCCTCTATACACATTCGGGCAAAACTTAGTGTTAGCACTCATACAATCCATGTGTGGCGTTTTAGCACATACCACAAGTAGTCCACCCAGAACAAACAACAATCCACAAATTGCCAGCGTATTAACCCAATAAATTTCCAGCGCTCCGTGAACTACTATCTCTCGCAGTAAAGATACAATTGTTACCTCAACTGCCACTCCCACGGAGATACTATGTTCTTGCAAATAGACCATTAACAATCGAAATAACTCGACTAAAATCAACACAAATAGTATTTTTGCAGTCACATGTTTATAGTCTAGCGGCTGCATGAGGGCGATCGCTATCCCCCACAATTGGATCAGCATGACGGCGAACAAACCCAAACACAAGACAATCACAATTAAGTCTTGGAAGGCTTCCATGTTCCGAACAATTGAGTGCCGATCAAGCCAACGATCGCTAAATAAAAATCGACTTTTCTGGCGCTTTTGCATGTACATTTCATTCCAATCTGGACAAGTTCAGACAACACCAGCGAGTCAACCCAATAGTTTTATATTATGCAATATTAAGCTTTTGCGCCTCAGCGAGGTTGGTAATTTAAATTTTGTGCTTGTTGCAACAATTGCTCGGCATTTTTTGCCCACTGGGGATTACTCTGAGCATTGTATAAATCTCTAGCAAATTGCAATACTTGTACTGCATCTCCATATTGCTGTAACTGCATAAAAACTAACCCTGCACCATAATAAGCATTGGGATAGTTAGAGTTAGCTTCGGCTGATTTTCTAAAAGCCTCTAATGCTTCTTGTGATTTGCGTTGGTTAAACCAAATGGAACCAAGATTATAGTAAGCTTCTGGATACTTTGGATTAATTTTTACTGCCTGATTAAAGGCATCTCTGGCTTGATCGAGTTTACCTTGTTGGAGATAACACATCCCCAAATGGTAAGGAGGTTCTGGGGCATTTTTGCTATATTCTATGGCTTTTTTAAAAGATGCGATCGCTCGCTCACAATCTCGTTGCTGCTCTCGTACTAACCCCAAGTTATAGTGGCCAAATCCTAGTTTTGGATCAAGTTCTAGGGCGCGTTGCAAATAATCGTTAGCTAATTGTAAATTATTGCCTTCTAACAACGCTCCGCCTAAATTAGCAAAAGCTGGAGCAAATTTAGGATCGGCTTGTGTCGCTCGATAAAATGCGTCCGCAGAGGGTTGTAATTGTCCCGTTTGTCGGAATGCTAACCCTAAATTATAGTGCGCTGCTACCAATGTTGGATCTAATTTAGTTGCTTGTTTAAAGGCTGCGATCGCATCTTGTACCTTTCCCGCCTGAATTGCCTGTAAGCCTTGGTTTAACCAGTCTATGCCAGTTTTAGCTTTAGATTGTGCTAGTTTTAAGGCGACACAAGGAGAGGGAAAAGAAATGTTAACAACCAGCAAAGTTAAACTTACTAACCCTGCTATGCCATATTTAGAGAATGATAATCTCATTGATTTTGTGACTTGCAACATTTTCAGTTAAATTTACTTCATAAAAAGTTTGTTACAAAAAGTTTTAATTTGCCATGAAAGTTTATAACAATTAACTTTTCTTAAGCTAAATCTTACAACAGGCTACAATTTTTTTAATTTTCAATTAAAGAGAGGATAATAACAAATTAAAGAGGGGGTAAATTTGACTACAGAGAACCATTTTTTATCCCTGATATATACAGCCGAATAATGCGGTTAAGAATAACTTACCGCAAGGGAGGTTTTTATGAACGAAAAAGTAAAATCGGGTTCGCGGAACGTTGCAATTGTCGGGCCTTATTTAAGTGGAAAAACCACTTTACTAGAAAGCTTGTTATTTGTCACAGGGGCAATTTCCCGCAAAGGGAGTGTTAAGGATAGCAATACAGTAGGAGATAGTGCTGCCGAGTCGCGCGATCGCCAGATGAGTGTAGAAGTAAGCGCCGCTAGCACTGAGTATAACGGCATTCGCTTCACTTTTCTTGACTGTCCGGGAAGTATAGAATTTGCCCAAGAAACTTATAATGCCTTAATGGGAGTCGATGCAGCAATTGTAGTTTGCGAACCCATAGGCGAGAGAGTTCTCACCCTTGCCCCTCTATTTAAATTCCTAGACGATTGGGAAATTCCCCACCTCGTCTTTGTCAACAAAATGGATCGGGCAAATATTCACGTTTTGGAAACGTTGCACGCCCTGAAAGCAGTATCTGGCCGTCCCTTGGTAGCGCATCAATATCCCATCATGAACGGGGAACAACTCACTGGCTTTATCGATATGGTGAGCGAACAGGCATATAAATATCATCCAGGCGCACCTGCTGACCCCATTCCCTTCCCCGAAAGCTTAAAAGAAGAAGAACATACAGCACGGGCAGAAATGCTCGAAGCCATAGCAAATTTTGATGACCACTTACTAGAAGAACTTTTAGAAGACATCGAACCACCCCAAGAGGAAATCCTCAAAGATTTAAAAATGGAATTAGGGGCAGATTTGGTAGTGCCCGTTTTCTTTGGTATAGCAGAACAAGATTATGGTGTTAGACCTTTATTAGAAGCCTTATTAAGGGAAGCCCCCGAACCAGAAACCACCGCAGAACGCCGCTTAAAAAACATAAAAGGTGATGCCCCTCTAGCGCAGGTATTAAAAACTTACTACACTCCCCAAGGTGGCAAACTCTCTCTCGTGCGTGTTTGGCGGGGCAAATTAACTGATGGTATTGTCCTTAATGGCATTCGTACTGGTGGAATTTACCGCCTCATGGGACAACAACAGCACTTTGTTAACGAAGCTGATGCTGGTGAAATTGTCGCATTGAATCGTTTAGAAGGAATCAAGACAGGCGATACAATCTCCACAGAACAGGATTCGGCAATAAAATTACCCAAAGCTGCACAGTTGGAACCAGTTTATGCTCTGGCCATTACACCAGAAAAGCGCAACGATGAAGTTAAACTCAGCAGTGCCATCACCAAGTTGTTAGAAGAAGACTGTTCACTTGCTTGGGAACAACACGGCGATACTCACGAAGTAATTCTTTGGGGTCAAGGCGAAATTCATTTGCAAGTCACCCTAGAGAGACTGCGCCGCAAATATAATCTGCCGATGACAACCCACTTACCGCAAGTGCCTTACAAAGAAACTATCCGCAAAACAGTGGCTTCAGTTCATGGGCGCTACAAGCACCAAAGCGGTGGTCATGGACAATTTGGTGATGTTTTTCTGGAAATTAAACCCCTACCACGCGGTACAGGTTTCAACTTTAATGAAACCATTGTCGGCGGTGTGATTCCTAAACAGTACATTTCTGGTGTAGAAATGGGCGTGCGGGAATTTCTGACACATGGGCCTTTGGGCTTCCCAATAGTGGATTTGGCGGTAACTTTGACTAATGGTTCATACCACAACGTTGATAGTTCCGAACAAGCCTTTAAGCAAGCTGCGCGATTGGCAATGCAAACGGGGATACCCCAAGCGGAACCTACCTTGTTAGAACCAATTCTGCGGGTGGAAGTGACCACACCTAGCGAATTTACCTCCAAAGTGCTGCAACTAGTGAGTGGTAGACGGGGGCAAATTTTAGGCTATGAGGGCAGAAACGATTGGCCGAGCTGGGATAATGTCTCTGCATACTTGCCACAAGCAGAGATGCATAACTTTATTGTAGAGCTGCGATCGCTCACTCTTGGCGTTGGTTCTTTCCACTGGGAATATGACCATCTTCAGGAGGTGCCGGAAAAACTTGCTGAACGTGTGATTCAAAATAATGGTAATGGCAACGGCAAGTAATTTTAGATTTTAGATTAATCTAAAATCAACACTAGCCTGGAACTTTAAGTTTCGGGCTAATAACTAGTTTTGAATAAATCGTTGTTAGTCTATATCTTCTTCAGTAAGACCTGCATCCTTCAACAGTCCTTTGAGTGTTCCAATGGGTAAATCACGATTGCCATGAACAGGAATAGAGAGAATGACACCTTTATTGGCATAAATATGGTGACTGCCAGTAATCCGTTTCAGGTTCCAGCCATACCGTTCAACAATTTTACATAAGGCTTTACCAGAAACAGATTTCATAGAGATATTTCAATCAACTGTTTATCCGGTTCAAGTTCTTCCTGCTGGCTAGCAACTTCAAGCCAACCCTGAATCGCATCTTTAAGCATTTCTAACAAGTGTTCGTAGCTTTCTCCCCATGTGTGACACCCTGGTAGGGCTGGTACAGAAGCACACCACACATCGTCTTCTTGCCAGATAACGGCTTTGATTTTCATGATAAATCTGTTGCAGTGTCGTGTTTTACATCTTAGCGCAATTACATTTGAGAGTTGCGTAGGCTTTGCCCGCCATAGGCATCGCTCACTCTTGGCGTTGGTTCCTTCCACTGGGAATATGACCATCTTCAGGAGGTGCCAGAAAAGCTTGCCGAAGGCATCATTCAAAGTAATTGTAACGGTAACGGCAAATAATTTTAGATTTTGGATTAATCTAAAAATCAACACTAGCCGGAAACTCAAAGTTCCGGGCTAATAACTAAAGTCCAATTGTTAGGGACTACCAAAAAATAAATCATCAAATCTTATTTTATAGTGTGTATTAACGAAGTAACGCACTATCTTTCTAATCTGTCACGGTGCGTTAGCCAGAGGCATAACACACCCTACAAGTTGGATATTTTTTTAATTAAAAGTCCCTTAACTATAGGAATCCGGTTTGAATTTTGAAAACATACTGAGGCTTAAATGCAGATCCAGAAAGGATTTATCTCTAAAATCCGTTCATAAATCAAATAGGAGTCCTATATCTAAGAAAGCTTCACACTTAACCCAGAGTTTGGGCCATTAGGTAAACCCAAGGCTGTATCAATGCCTAGATTAACTCGAAGATCCTCCAGTAATTTTTCTGCTTTTACTTTCGTTCCTATTTTTGCTTGTGAATTAGGACGAGGATTCATTACAGCTTTAGCACGGTAAACTTCAAGGTCAGATATTCCATCGTCCAACGCTCTGAGACATAAACCACGAATATAAAAACGGTTAAATTCACCTTCTGCTAGTGTTTCAGCAGCAGTTTCAGGAATTTTTACAGTTGTATATCCACCCTGCTTTTTTCTTTGCTCTGTTAAGTTGATTCTGCCATTTAAGGACAGTTGTTGAGCAAACCAAGCTTCATCATAGCTAGTAATAGCTTCTTTAAGTAAATTCACATAGTCTTTTCCGCCAATTTCACTCAAGCGCTTGCTAATGTATAGTTTGGAATTAGTAATATCTAGCTCAACTTCAGACCTAATAAATGGGCGTGTTCTCTCATCCAAATTTTCAAACAACATAATTATTAAAATGAAAATGGTTCCACTAAATATAAAAACTTTTCTTTACATAAAAAACAGTAAAAATACGCAAAAATACTATTTTCAAAATTTTAGTGATTAGTAATGGCAACATTTCAATTGCAACAATTAAGTGTTCCGCCGGGACATAGAGTAATACTGCACGATGTTAGCTGGCAAGAATTTGAAGCGATTTTAGAAGAACTTGGCGATCGCCGAGCCTCTCGATTGGCTTACAGTCAGGGAACCTTGGAGATGAGAATGCCATTACCAAAGCATGAGAAAGCCAAAGTCATCATTGGGGATTTGGTAAAAATTATGCTGGAAGAGTTAGAAATTGACTGTGAAACATTTGGCTCTACAACCTTTAAACGTGAAGATATGGCTTTTGGTGTAGAGCCTGATGACTCTTTCTACATTCAAAATCATGCTCAAATGATTGGTAAAGAGCGAATAGACTTAACGGTTGATCCGCCACCTGACTTAGCAATTGAAGTTGATGTTACTTCCAAAACTCAACTGGATGCTTACGAAGCATTGCGAGTTTCTGAACTGTGGCGATATGAAAATAGCAAGCTACAAATTAATATTCTTCGAGATGGCAAATATATTGAGTCGGAAGTTAGTTCTACTTTTCCAAACTTGTCTATTGTTGAAGTAATTCCCCGGTTTGTCGAACAGAGTCGAACTTTAGGTAGAAGTCCAACGCTTAGAGAATTTCGTCAATGGGTAAGAAAGCAAATCAACCCAAACTTAACGTAATCCCTGCTCTTTTAACAACTCGTTCACCCAAGCTAAATCAACTTCTTCAA
>NZ_JBGTFY010000409.1:0-22367 GCF_041747015.1 Nostoc sp. | reverse complement strand
GTAAGCGCAAAGGTTCGCGGGGTATGGATGAGTTCTGTGGTTAATTAATTCTTCGTTTACATCATTGAGGTCAGAACCGCTATAAATCTATTTTTGTGCCAAAATCACATAATCATCTAATGTATAGTGTGACAGATGCTTTTGACCAAAATACTGTTGGAGTATTGGACTCATATACAGTTGTTTTGGTAATTTTTCTCGAGCAAATTTACCAAAGTTAGCACCGGACAAAGCTGTTCTTGAACCTGTTGAAGTTAGATATTTATACCAGACTAACTCTAATCCTAGTTCTGCCAGAAATTTATGTACTACATTTTTTTCCTGTTCTTGGTTTTCAACTTGGTGAACATCGTAAACTTTGAATAACTTCTTATCCTGCACAATTAGCAGAACATAACCTGAATTTTTTAAGCTAGTGGCAAATATTTGCTTATAAGTATTATTAGCTTCAACCCTTTTAGCTGGATCTGCGAAGAAGCAGTGGGAAATTACGATAAAGTCGAAAAAGTCTTTGGGTAGATTATTCGATTCACTTTTCCAAGTAAAAAGATCAGTAGTCACAAAGCGGAAGTAAGCATTCACTGTGGTTAGGCTCGACTCTATATATCGTCGCCAAAACTGAAGTCCACGAAACTGGAAAGCATCTTGTTTTTCTAAAGAGTAGTAGGATATGTGCATTTGCGGGATATCAAAAAAACCGCTACTACTTTGGAGAAATAAAGCTAAACCATAAGCAACTGTTCCCGGCCCTGCTGCAATATCAAGGATATTAACCTTACTTGGTAGTAAAGCATCTTGATAAATGAGAAACCAAGCTAAATATACGCAATATACATTTTCTAAAAAATACTTCATAAAGTAGACATGAGGAGTTAGACTAAAACGGTACTCTGGGTCGTGTCCAATTTTTAAGTTATTAATATCATCAAAAGCGTCTTCTAGCTTAATAAATAAGTGTTTCTCAGGAATCTTACTAAATTCTTCTTTGAGATATTCAACTAGCCTTGATTCAAAATCATCAAATATCCGTTCATCAATACCAGTAGATTGCAGTTTATATTCATCGTGCTGGATTAAATTAAAAACTTTATGGATATATTTAACAAATTCCTCATCTGGCATTAAAATGAGATTATCTTTTTGCTGGGACGCTTCTGTTAGTTGTTTACTTAAAGTTTCTGTTTGTCGTTTGTATTCTTGGGAATAACGTTAAAGTTGAAGTTTATCCCTAAATAGTTTTTCTAACCATGAGAATGTTGCACCTGATTTTTGAATCTCTTGCAACTGTTGCATTGCACGTCGGATATCTCCGCGTTTTAAAGATAATTTAAACTGCTGACTTCGCCACCAATTTACCATAGGATTACTCATAACCAAATCCCTCTTTACCTTCCATAATTTCTACACCGGGGAGCCGAGAAACTAACTTTTCCTTAAATTTCATATAGCTTAATTTCTCATCCTCATACCACCAAGCGTATTTTTGCTTAATTTCTTCAGCTTCTTGGCGAGTTGATGCTATAAGAGAACGACTATCGCTAGCATGAAAAGCTTGAATTACAACCCTATCGGCAATGGCTAGTTTGTCAATAAAAGCAGTTTCATCAGTTGGTAAAGTAGGAAGTAGAGGGGTAATAGTGATAGAAATCTTGGGAACAAAACCTTTGAAATAATCAATACTTTGTTTAATTTTATTGATGGCATTTAGTCTGGCTTTAATACTGGGCGATCGCGGTTCAAAATCTTTTCTCACTAATTCGCTACCAGTGGGAATACTCATATTAATTCGCAATCGCTTAAATCGTTGTAAATAATCAATATCTCTAGTAATAATTGGGCTACGAGTTTGAATCACCAAAGTTGGAGTTGGATAACCGTCAATCCCCACATCAAGCATTACCTCCAACAATCGACGAGTCAGTTGATGTTTAGACTCAAGTGGTTGATAAGGATCAGTAACACTACTCATGTATATACTAGGAGGAAGCTGGGGATTTTTTTCATACCATTTTTTTAATTCTTTCGCTAAAATCTCAGCCGCATTTTCTTTAAAAATTACCCATTTACCCCAATCTTGGCGCATTTGAGCATTAGGGCTAAATGCAGCAGCATAGCAATAACTACAACCGTATTGACATCCCCTGTAAGGATTTAGAGTAAAATCATAATTACCAATAAAACCAGTAGCTTTTGTTAAGAGTGATTTAGCATTTTGTGCATAAACATTCACATCTCCAAATTTTTCTCGGACTAATTTGGTAGGAGTGCATTCGCAATAACCTTCATATTTTGGTTGTGCCATGTGAATCCTGATATTTATTGAGAGTCAATTAACGCACGCTACTTCTTATGATTACCATTTTTATTTTTAAATTACTTCACCAAGGTGTACGCTAGTGCGATAAACCATATAGACAAAACCACTCTCATCACGAAAGCGCTGATATAATTATTGAAACCTATCAATAAGCTGTTCGTATCCCAAGCCTTCACGCGGGAGGTAAGAAACACTCATTGCTCGTCCAATAAGTCCAGTTGAATCTAACTGTTGCCTATAAGTAAAAGTATATTCGCGGATGTTAATAAAATGGGGAGTTATTAAGAGTGGCTCTACCGACTGCATTCGAGATTCTGCTGGGTGATTATTAGATGCTTTGCGGACTATTCGACTATATTCTGTAGTCAACGCATCTTCTTGATCGCGGTTATTCCATACCACAGCCAATCGTGCTGGTGGTTTTAAAATATTGATCATCGGAATCGAATTTTATTTAAATTTGTTACAAATTATGAATCACAAGAGGAAGAAATTTTGTTGCTAACTTTAGGTTCTCACGATGACGTTTACTAAATTCACCATTATTTTTAACTAAGGCAAGCCTAATAATTAGAAAATAAGTACAGATTTTAGATGAATACCCAAAAAAGAACCCAATTATCCATTCCCCCACACTTTAACCCCGATAAAGTTAGCGAAGTTTGGCGTGTACCTTACCAAGAATGTGCCGCCAAAGCTGAAGCCTGGGCAAAACAACACGATATCAGACCTACATCTTTAGATGAAACTCGTATTTGTCTACTATTAATTGATGTCCAAAATACCTTCTGCATTCCTGGATTTGAATTATTTGTAGGTGGAAAATCTGGGAATGGGGCGGTGGATGATAACGGCAGATTGTGTGAGTTTATCTATCGTAATTTGGGAGTAATTACAAAAATTGTACCCACCCTGGATACCCATAAGGCGACGCAAATTTTCCATCCTATCTTTTGGGTGAACGCTGCGGGAGAACATCCCACCCCGGCAGCGACTAGCATCACTCCTAGAGATATCGAACAAGGTATATGGAAAGTCAACCCAGCAGTTGCTAATAGTATTACTAATGGCGATTATGAATTACTAGGAAAACACGCTTACCATTACGTTAAGCAACTAAGTCAAGACGGTAAATATCCCCTTACAGTTTGGCCTTATCATTCTATGTTGGGTGGTATTGGTCATGCTTTGGTTTCATCGGTAGAAGAAGCAGTATTTTTCCACTGCATTGCTCGTCAGAGTCAAACGCAATTTGAAATCAAAGGTGAAAATCCATTAACAGAAAATTATTCTATCTTACGTCCAGAAGTGTTGGAAGATTTTGAGCAACGTCCCCTTGCTCACAAGAACACTAATTTGATTCAGCAACTTTTAGAATTTGATGCTGTTATTATCGGTGGTCAAGCTAAAAGTCACTGCGTCGCCTGGACAATCGACGATTTATTAACAGAAATTAAACAGGTAGATGCTGCCCTTGCTCAAAAAATCTATCTATTAGAAGATTGCACTTCCCCCGTCGTTGTTCCCGGTGTTGTGGACTACACAGAACAGGCAGATGCAGCATTTACAAGGTTTGCAGAAGCAGGAATGCACATCGTAAAATCTAGCGAATCCATAGCATTTTTTTAACGCAAAGCATCGAAAAGGAACATAAAGATTTCCTCCGCGTCCCTCTGCGTTTCAAAACAAACTCATTTTTTTAAATAACCCTTGGGATCTTGCGCTACCCAACCCAGAGATGAAGTAGAACGCACTTCAAAATGGAGATGCGGTTGACTGGAAGTTGGTTTTCCACTGATGCCTACCGTTCCCAGTAAGTCTCCTTTTTTCACTTGCTGACCGAGAGTAACTTTAATGCTCTCCAGTTGGGCGTAGCGGCTTTGGAGTCCGCCACTGTGGTTGATAATGACTAACTTGCCATAAGTACCTTGATCGTTGGCAAGGGCTACAATTCCAGGCGCGATCGCTAGCACATCTGTACCCACTGCTGCTAATAAATCAACGCCGCTATGAAAGAAAACTTCACCTGTAGCAGGATTAATTTGCCAACCGTAAGGTAATGCCACAGTTACCATTTGTGCCAAGGGATATCCAGACAGGGATGCACGGTTTTGAGTACCTGCATCAGTAAGTGTAGGCGACTTACTAACAACACCATTGGGCGACCAATTTACCCCTGGAACAAACACAACTCTGGGGTCTTGTTGGCAGCCATTTACTTCAAAAAGGCTATCAGCACGAACTTTGTATTTTGCCGCCACTTGTCGCCAAGTTTGACCGCGAGGCACTTCGACTACAATCCCATTGTATGGAGGAATTTGAAGTACACTCCCGACAGTGGCAACTGTACCGTTCTGCAAAGCTGGATTCATGCCGATAATAGTTGTAGGAATGAGATTGTAGCGCTGCGCTATGCTCTCCAAAGTTTCGCCACGAACTACTTTATGGCGTTGGAAGCGAGATAAGGCTGGAGTTGGGCAACCACCGATAGCAGCGTTGGCGCTGTTGGTGTTTGGCAGTATACTTACTAGACCCAAGGCGCTAATTAAGCTACAGAGAAACAGTTGACGAAAAGGTAAAATCATGTATACAGATCGAGAGCGCATTAACTTTAGATTTTAGATGGAGAGTCTGGGAAGTGGGGAGATGAGGTGAACAAGGGAGACAATGAAAATAACCAATGCCCATTTTCTAGTAAATTGATCTGTCCACTTGCCGTTTGCTTGACTACACTTAGAAATTAGCAACTGCATTGCTGTCCTTGAGCAAAAAGATTATGAAGTTATCCTTAAAGCAACTGACGATTTATGTGTTTTTATTGGTGATCGGCGGTGGTGCAGGTTTGTTTGGCAGTCGCTATCTGCTGCCACGAAATCTCTCGTTCCAACAGTTAAAAAATGTAACAATGGCTTCGCCTCCAGAATCTGTAATGCCTAATTCTCCTAACGGAGCGATTGGGGCTAGTGGGGGCGATAATGTGAATTTTATTGCAACGGCAGTGCAGAAAGTTGGCCCGGCTGTGGTGCGAATTAATGCCACTCGCAAAGTCGCCAATCCCATCTCGGATGCTTTGAAAAACCCCCTCTTACGGCGGTTCTTTGGAGAGGATGAACAACCAATTCCCCAAGAGCGTATTGAGCGCGGGACAGGATCAGGATTTATTTTGAGCGAAAATGGAGAATTACTTACTAATGCTCATGTCGTAGCTGACACAGATACAGTACAAGTCACCCTCAAAGATGGTCGGACTTTTGAAGGTAAGGTGGTAGGAGTTGATTCTGTGACAGATGTGGCAGTAGTGAAAATAAAAGCGAATCGTTTACCCATTGTGAAACTGGGCAATTCGCAAAACTTGATACCAGGACAATGGGCGATCGCTATTGGCAATCCTCTAGGTTTAGATAATACTGTCACTATTGGCATCATCAGTGCTACGGATCGTACCAGCACTCAAGTTGGTGTCCCTGATAAGCGAGTCAGCTTTATCCAAACTGATGCCGCAATTAATCCTGGTAATTCTGGTGGCCCTTTATTAAACGCTCAAGGCGAAGTGATTGGTGTTAACACTGCCATTCGTGCTGATGCTCAAGGACTCGGTTTCGCCATCCCCATTGAAACCGCCGCCCGCATCGCCAATGAACTTTTTACCAAAGGCCATGTGGAACATCCCTTTTTGGGTATTGAAATGGCAGACCTTTCTCCCGTCAGAAAACAGCAGATTAATCAAGAGAATCAGCTTAATATTCAGCAGGAAGTTGGGATTGTGATTAAAGGACTCACAGACGATTCCCCAGCCAAGCGTGGAGGACTGCTTCCTGGAGACGTGATTCAAAAAGTTAACGGTAAACCAGTCAAAATCTCAGCCCAAGTTCAAAAGCTGGTAGAGTCAAGCAAAGTTGGGGACATTTTAGTGATTGAAGTCAACCGCAGCGGTAAAATTCAAACCTTCAAAGTACAATCAGGTGTTTATCCTGAAAGGAAGTAGTCAATAATCAATAGTCCCAGAATGTTTAACTACTGACTATTGATTATTGACCATTTGACAAATGCTCTAACTGCATTCTTTGTTCCATCTGGCGCAGAAAATATCCCGTCATCATGGCCGACGCTAGAAGCCCAGCTAAGTTCTCCCGATCTGTTGTGATTTGCACGTTGAAATTTTCTGGCGGGAGCATTCCCACAAGCCCTTGAACATTTTGCGAGATGATTTGTATAATTTCGGGGCTGGCGGACTGAGCAATCCTAGCTAAAACATCAGGAGACTGATGCTGTAGATATTTGAGTAACTGATTAGGGTATTCCTCAGAGTGGTCGGAAAGAAGTTGATTAGGGTGTTCCTCAGAGTTGTCATTCAAAAAGTCAGGATTAAACACCATTGGCAGTTTTATTTAGCTTAATTGCTAACTCTACTCTAAACCATAGTACAAGAGTAGCGCATTCACCACGGATATTAGGCATTGGGCATTGGGCATTGGGCATTGGTGATTAATTTATTCCCTATTCCCTATTCCCTATTATTTTGGTTTTAGTTCTAGTTCTAGTTCTAATTGTTCTTCCTTCTGGGTGGTGGAAAGTATTTGCGGGAGTTGTTCGATTTGGAAATACTGATGAAATTTCGGGGTTACTTGGAGTGAGTAGGAGCGAGAATCGCTGTCTCGACGTTTTCGGATGAAACCAAGTTCGACTAGTTCGGGAACGTGCTGATATACTCCTGAACCGCGCAGGTTAATCAAGTCGCTCTGGAGTATAGGACTATTCAGGGCGATCGCTGCTAAAGTCCGTAATGCACCTACACCCAATTCTACAGGTATCATAGTTTGCACCAACTCATGAAAATCAGACCGGAGTTGCAAACTGTAACCATCTGGAGTTTCTATGACCTCTAGGGCGCTATCTCGGTGGGCATAGTTGTCCATGAGTTCAATCATGCCTTCTTTGACAGTGGCGCGATCGCACGCGGCATACTCGGCAATTTCGCCGAGCGACAAGGGTTTACCCTTTAAATAGAGAATTGCTTCTATCTTGGTCGCTGTGGCTGTAATCATTTAGTCATTAGTCATTAGTCATTGGTCATTAGCGGATGACAACTAACAATCAACAAGTGTGTGGTATGGGATTGTATCTTAATAACAGTATGTCAAAATATTTTTTGACGCTCTTAAATTGGGCATTGGTTAAAGACCTACAGAAAGTTTCCCTCTACCCCTTACTTTTCTTTACCTCTTCATTTCTCTCAAAAACCTCTACTCGTGAGGATAAATTCGGCGATTGCTAAATCTTGGGGAGTCGTCACTTTTAAATTTGTCTCCTCTCCCTCGACAATTCGCACTTCAATGGCGCACTTTTCAAATAAAGCGGCATCATCAGTTACTTCCCAACCTTGACGGACACCTTCAGCATGGCACTGTTTCAACAACTTGACATCAAATGCTTGGGGAGTTTGTGCCGCCCATAGTTGTCGTCTGTCGGGTGTTTCTTGAATTATGCCTTGTTGATTGACAACTTTGATGGTGTCTTTGACGGGTACACCAGCAATTAAACCGGGACAGTGGCGAATGGCCTCGGCACAAGAGTTAAATAAATCTGGTGTGATCAGGCATCTAGCGCCATCGTGAATTAATACTTGTTCTGCGGCTTGTGGTAGCGCCTGCAAGCCCTTGTAAACAGATTCTTGACGGGTGGAGCCACCTTGAATTAATTCCACTGGTTTAGTCAGCTTCAGAGCGGCGAGAATTGCTTTCAAGTCAGACCAGTCGGCAGGTTGAGAAATAATCCCGATCCAACTAATTGTACTGGCGGCTTCTGCGGCTAACAAAGTCCAAGCAATAATTGGTTGCGATCGCACTTTCAGCAGGAGTTTATTGCGGTTACTCCCCATTCTTTTTCCGATTCCCGCAGCTGGAATTAATAAATACACAGAATTCCTCTATCTTTAAGCTATATATTTTCCCCTAAAATAGGGAGCGAGTAAGCGTCAATAAATATTATGCGAGTAATAGCCCTTGTACCTGGCGGAATTGGCGATCAAATTCTCTTCTTTCCGACTCTAGATGACTTAAAGCGCTGTTACCCTAACGCTCAGATAGATGTCGTTGTTGAACCCCGGTCAAAGGCTGCCTACCGGGTGAGTAAGTCAGTTCACGAGGTACTGACCTTTGATTTTCAAGACCGTAACAGTCTGGCAGATTGGGGCAACCTGGTGGGCACAATTCGCGATCGCGAATACGATGTTGCCATTGCTGTTAAGCAAAGTTGGTTTGTCGGTCTTCTACTCTGGTTGACGGGAATTCCCGTACGCATTAGCTACCAAGGCAAAGGATCGGTTTTTCTTACCCACGCTGTGCCATTCAAACCATCACAGTATGCGGCGGCAGTATATCACGATTTGCTGCAACCATTAAGCATAAAAACCCCTGTCCCAGAATTAGCAGTAAATGTGCCAAAACCAGATATTGAGTGGGCACAAAAGGAACAGAAACGCTTAGGGGTGCATGAAACAGGCTATATCTTGATTCATGGCGGTTCTGGTCAGTTATCCCAGGCTAAAGAACTGGATAAAATCTACCCTGTGGAAAAGTGGCAGCAAATTATTCAAGACTTCCAATATAAGCAGCCGGATCTGCCTGTGGTAGTCATTAAAGGCACTGGCGATGAGCAGTTTGTGCGATCGCTTCTGGAGTCTTCTCCAGATATCAAGGTGACTGCCCCAGATGATATTGGCAAGTTAACTGCTATGATTGCCGGGGCAAATTTGATGTTGTCTACTGATAGTGCTGCACTACAACTGAGTGTTGCAGTCCAAACTTACACTATCACCTTACTTGGACAAACTGATCCAGCTAAGTTGTTGCCGAAAAACGATAAATTCCTTGCCATTAAATCCCCTACCGGCAAAATGGCGGATATTTCACCAAACACAGTTTTGGAGAAAATTTGGGGCGGCTAAACCAGCAGTTTGTTCCAACTTCTGCAATCAGTCTATTGGATATCCAAGTTTCTGGTAAAATTATATTGTCTGCGGTAGGGCATTCCGTAGACTTAAAACAAAGCTCAACGCCTCCTAAGCAATAGCCGGATTGGAAGAGATACGCCTACAATGCAACGGTACTCCGTTCAGTGTAGGAGTATGTCACTTATGCGTTTGTTTAATGACCGCAAAACCTGGATGTGACAGCTAGATTTTGCGGTTATTCAGGATTAAAAGAAGAATACAGAATATATAGGACTAATATTCTGTATTCTGAAAATATACGTAGGGTTTATGCCTCTGGCTAACGCACCATCCAATGACTCCTGAATTCTTTCTTGTTAAAATATTTCAAAAAAAGCATCATCTAATTCATAACCCAACATTTGAGCCATAGACTTCAGCCGCGATAGACTGGGGATGCCCTGCTGTTTAAGCCAATCGCCTAAAATAAATATTTTGTGCATCAAAAATATTTCTAAGGCTTCAGGATTGTACTGAATGCCTTCTTGAGAACTGAACTGGTGCGGTACAAGCATGGCGGCATAACGCGCAAACTCTCCAGCTTTCCAATCTAGTAAAAATGCTAACCAAGGATATTTGGCATCTAGGCGCACAAACCACAGTCGCACTTCGGGAATTTCTGAGAGTTCCCGTGGATCATCAGGTTGGAGATTGTAATTGATATCAAAACGTAGCTGCTGTTCATAGGATAGAACCCCATCTTGCAGCAGTTGTTCAATCACCGTTGACGCAGGCGACAGATCCAGATTGTTAATGAAGTCGTTATTAAGTGCGATCGCAATTGTCATTGATTCAGCAGCCACTTTCTTGATGCTCAACTGTAGGATCGACAATCTAGAGTAGCAGCTTTCAGGCATTGGCGCTACATTTACCTTTAGTAGCACCAAGTCTTCTTCACGAATTAATTAGTATTTACTGATACTTTTTTGCTGATCATTGGTCAACTTATCCAAACAAGTCTGACCTTTTCAAACTTCTCTGATATTTTTGCTAGTTATAATAGATATACATCTACTTACTAGCTTTTATATGAGCCTCTGGCGATGCCTACGATACTCACTTACAGCGTATTTTGCTTAATTTTATTTAATGTAAATTTTATAATTACTCAGCTTTAACTGAAATATTACTACACGATTAACATGACATACCATCAGAATTAGCCTACTTGGGAAAGGCAACGCTGCCCCAAGGTGGACATTTACAGCAATTTTAAGTTAAAGTTGTAATGAGTTTGTTTTAGATTCAAGGTCTGAGAAAGTAGCCATCAACAAGCAAAAAAATCATTATCGTAACCTGTGACTTCCGCAGCATCAAAAGCCAAAATACAAATACAGGTAGAAGAACGGTGTGCAATATTTTTGCATATATAAAATAACGACTAAACATT
Source organism: Nostoc sp. (assembly GCF_041747015.1). Lineage (GTDB taxonomy): Bacteria > Cyanobacteriota > Cyanobacteriia > Cyanobacteriales > Nostocaceae > Nostoc. The sequence continues at coordinate 11,669 of NZ_JBGTFY010000409.1, read as the reverse complement.
GAGATGGGAAAATTCCCCCAACAGTTAATAAGCTGTAATAAATATGCAAAAACAAACAATTTCTACAAAACCAATTCGTTCTCTAGAAGATGCACTTGATCGGTGTCAAATCCTGGGTATGCGCGTCAGCCGTCAGCGTCGCTTTATTCTGGAACTACTTTGGCAAGCAAATGAACACCTTGCCGCCAGAGAGATTTATGATCGCTTGAATCAACAAGGCAAAGAGATCGGTCATACCTCTGTTTATCAAAATTTAGAAGCATTATCAAGTCAAGGCATCATTGAGTGTATTGAACGCTGTGATGGGCGTTTGTATGGCAATATCAGTGACTCTCACAGTCATGTCAACTGTATAGATACAAATCAAATTCTCGATGTTCATGTGGAACTACCAGAAGATTTTATCCGCAAAATTGAAGAACAAACAGGAGTGCGGATTACTGATTACAGTATTAACTTTTTTGGCTACCGTAACCCGCAAGAAGGCTAGGGGCAGGGGGTGTAGGGAGCAGGGAGTAATGGCTAATGACTATCATCAATGGGGTGATTGCCAAAAACTGTCTCATCATCGCTATCATCATTATCTAAATCTACTGGCAAAATTGTGCCTTCGGAGGTTTCGATTGGTCTGCTCTCAGGAGATTTGTTCCAATTAACATCTGTGTCTGACGTGATTTTTACGGTGTTTAAGAAGGGCTGCTGCGATGCCTGCGGCGGTAAACTACGCAAATGTTTTAGTCTTTGAAACGACTCTTTAGAGAATAAAGCACCATTATCGATAGCCAATTTCTTGTCAGCCTCGGCAAGAATAGCATCAAATAAGCAGGCGTTGGTCAGATTGGCTGAATTAAGATTTATACCCATGAGGTTAGCCTGTTGGAGGTTTGCACCAGTCAGGTTAGCCTGTTGGAGGTTTGCGCCTGTGAGGTTTGCTTGTTGGAGGTTTGCACCAGTCAGGTTTGCTTGTTGTAAGTTGGTTCCGACCAAATTCGCTCCGATTAACTCCGCATTGGATAAATTTGTCTGCTCAAGATTTACCTGAGTTAACATCACTTGCAATAAAGAGGCTCTTGATAAATTCAGTCCAGCCAGAGACTTTATTCGGGTTGCGAAGGCACTTTTATGCAAAATGCTTGTCCTGGCAATCAGCATACTCAGCGCCTCTGGATTGAATTCTGCTAAATTGACTGGATTACCACAAGGATAAAAAGGAACTTTTGTTTCTTGGTAGCAAGCACAAAGCAATAAAAACACATTCAGTCCCACCGCAGCATTCACCTGTTCAACATTCAACGGGTTTTGCAGTGCGTGAAAAGAAGTCAAAGCTTTGTGTGCTATCCCCTCATCTAACCATCGACCTTGACAATAAGCACGCCAGAAAGATAGAAGACGTTGAAACAAAACTTCAAAGGAAAATCTGTGCTTTTGCTCTCGTCGCAATCCTTCAATAGTGAGTTCTTCAATTTCTTGACTAAGTATCCCGTAACCTAGTAAGTTGTAAATATGCTGGGCTACGCTACTGGGAGAATCAAGCACAAAAGTCAGCGTACCATAAGCCTCATCTTGATACTGAGTTAGAAATTTAAGTTGGGCAGTAATAGCTTCCGCACAAAGAAATTCTCCTAACTTAATATGCGAAAACTCAATTAAAGTAATTTCTGCGGGGCTTTCTAAATCTCGAATTTTAAAATAAAACCCTGGTAAGTTATTAGATTCACTAGCTACATTAATTTGATGACGTTGGGAGTGTAAAATTTTTAGAGCGATCGCTTGCATCTCCTCAAGTATATTTTGAGGATGACGACCAGCGAGTAAATTAGCGATCGCTTCTGGAGTCCGATGGATATGAGCCGATCCTGAGCGTAGTAACATTGTCTTGATCCCAGCAGTTAGCGGATAGCCTAACAACCATCGACTCAGGCGATGATAAATTTCCCATAACAGAAAAGACTTTTGGGTGTTAGTAGTTAACTGCAATAGTTCATCATCAAGCAGTCCGTCGCGGTGCAAAATACCCAGCAAATGCAGCATTAAAGGTTGACGGACAAGGGCAGATATTTCGGAAAACTTTGATTGGCTGGCAAATAAACCTGCCTGTTTTAAGAATGTAAAGTAATTTTGAGCGATCGCCAACGATTGCACTTTTGTCCATTGCTGAAACCATCGTTTGAGTTCCTCCACATCCAACGGCTGAATACTAATTCGCCTCAATGGCAGCGATATTTCTGGGGCGATTTCCTGTAATGTGGTTGAGCGACTCGTTAACACAATTTTGTGCCGGTGTTGAGATTGAAAGTTCAGTAATTGCTGAATAAAAATTGCTTGTGTTCTTATACCTTGAGCAGAAGGGGGCAGTTCATCTAGACCATCCAGCAGCAATAGACACCGAGGATTTTCTTGCGCCAACCAAGTCGAAAGATTAATCCCAAAAGCAGAATTCAGGGTTTCGGTTAAAGTTTTGCCGTATGTTACATCCCGTAACCTAATTCCTATAGGCATCCAAGCAGGATATAATTCCTGTGCAACCTCTGCTGCCCAAAGTTGGCAAAAACTAGTTTTTCCATAACCAGGTTCCGACTCAATAATTGCGATCGTTTCTAAATCAGCTAGCTGTTGCTGCGCCCATGTCTTTAAATCAACTGGTTTAACAATTTTTTTATCCTGCTCAGAAATACTCTCCTCTATTGGTAAACCTTTTTGTGGCACATAGATATCCTTAAGGGCAAAGGATTCCATGAACAATGGCATACTGAGGTTTTTAATTAAACTTGCACGATAATATTCTCGGTGCAAATCAATTTTCTCACTCACTGTAGAACCAACTTCTGGGGTGATAAAACTGGGAGAGAATGAAATTCCTAACCGAACAAATTTTTGCAGTTGGGCTAAAGGAGCAGCATTGTCAGTAACAACTACTAGTAAGTTACCAGCAAGTGAGTTGACCAAACGCTGTGTTAAGAGTTTAGCTTCAGGTGACTCTGCACCATTAGCAATTAACCAAGCGATGACAGCGTTGTTAATTTGTTGCACCAGTAAGGAATCTGCAACCAAAGACAGTGCTTGTTCAGCTTGAGTGTCAGTCAATTTACCTGGGCTAAGAGTTTTGAGTAATCCTTGCAGTTGAGGATCTTGGAGGGTGAGTTTACCTACGTCTTTTTTAAGGAAGTTTGATTGAATGGGTATACTTGCTCGGTCTAGCCACGGTCTTTGCAATTTTTCTTCCTGCTGTAGAATCGCTTGCAGAGCTTGAAGATAGGCAATTTGAAACGCTAGCCATGTGCCTTCGTTACGTTTTAACGGTTTTTTGTGGCTGAGGCTACGCAACAGGTTGTCTGTCAACTGGGAAATAACATTAATTTCTTCCCAAACAATACCTAAGGGCAGTTCTAAGACCTCTACCAAGGTACAGATATCAAAAGGCATTAGGCTTTTGACTTCCATATCCTGAACAATACGGTAGGCAATACCTGCCAATTGCCCCGGCGAAAATCCGCTGATTTGATTGATTGCGATGTAGCGTTCTGCCAACCAGTGCCGAATACTGAGGTTCATTTAATTACACAGTGAAGGCTGCCTATGGCAATTATGCTCGATTTATCAGTTGGCGAAAACAAGTAACAATGGAAAAGACAAAGTTTTGGATCAAAGCTGTTTTCTGATTGGTAAAAAACAGTGCTTGCGTAATTGAGTAGACTATGAGCGATCGCCCTTTAAAATTATTGTTAATCGACCAAGACCCGATTTTTCGTCTGGGGTTACAGGTAGCTCTGGAAGCAATTCCTGACTTGGAAGCGATCGCAGTGATAGAAAGTTATACTGCTTCCTTGCAGATTTTAGCAGAAATTGCCCAAGCAGACCCTAACCAGGTAAATTTGGTCGTTTTAGAATTAGGTAATGGTCGCTCCACTAGCAGCCAGCAGTTAGGTTTACAATTCTGTCGGCAACTTAGAGCCTTATATTCCAACCTACCCATTTTGCTCCTTAGTTCTGTTCAAGAACCAGGACTGCTATTAGCTGCAAAATCTGTTGGTATTAATGGCTACTGCCCCAAAGGCACACCACTTCTTGAATTAGTCGCTGTCATGCGAGAAGTTGCAGATGGTGGTTCCTATTGGTTTCGAGAGACGGAAGCAATCATAACTCCTAACTCCTGTACAGACGCGATTAATCGCGTCTCTCCTCACTCCCCACTCCCTTTATTCAAGCTACGAAACAATTTACGTTTGTCAGGAATTGGTCACATTGACGCTACTTTAGCGGCGGTAACAGCACAATTACAAGTTCCCGGACTACCAGTACTAGATCGAGCAATTCTGGCTGGACATCGGCGAGAACTGCTAGCGACTCGTTGGTTGCTAAATCGGTTGTTGGTTTCACTACAAGAAAGGCAAGAGGAACATATCGCGCTTGCTGATCAGCCGTCTCTGATTCCTTTATTGAGTAGTGCCATTCAACAAAGGCAAACTGTGCCACCTTTACTTAGTCCGGGAGCTATACAATCTGCCTTATTTGCATCTTGCATTACAAAACTTCAATTTCCTTTACAAAATGTCACAGATATACCTTTAGAAATTGACATTTTTCGTGAAGATAAAAAACGGGAATTACTTTATTTGATCCTACAAAAATTGGCTGAACAATTGGATGAACTGCGAGCTTCTCAAATCGAGATAAATCAATTATATGAGGTAAAAAATATTTTGATCGGCGATTTATGGCAAGCAGCAATTGCAGATTTTTTCGGGAAGTTTTCACGGATAAAATTAGGAAATAAAAATATAGAGATTGTTAATTTATTATTACAAAATATGGAAATTGTGCAAAGAGATATTTTTAATAAAATTCCGCTAGTTTGTGAGTTGTATTCTTATCTGCTATTTCAAACAGAATTGTACATTGATAATGCTTCCTATCCAGTAGTGAGCGCTGAAGCCAAGTCCCAAGCATTAATGATTTTAGAGAACTTGTTGATTCAGGTAGCGAATGGGGTAGTGCAACCACTACTAAACTCTTTAGCAGATGTAGAAGAGATTAAGCAATATTTTTATGGACGACAATTGATTTCTACAAGAGAAATTGAACGATTTAGAAATGATTTGTCGTGGAAATATCGTTTAAAAAATTATATAAATGAGCCAAAAGCAGTTTTTGAAAGTCGCTACGAACTATTTGTAATTGTGCCTCGCGGTATTGCTAATACTACAGTTTACGCTCCTCGAAATCAGGAGTTAGCAAAACTTTCTAATGTTCCTTTATTTGTGACATTGCTCCTAGAATTTAGTGATGCGATCGCACCGCGTTTAAAATCACTAGTAGCTTTTGTAGGTAGCGGTATAGTCTTCATTCTCACTCAAGTAATTGGTCGAGGTTTAGGTCTAATAGGTCGTGGTATTCTGCAAGGTATTGGTAGTGTTAAGTTACCAGAAAAGAACCTCAAACGAAATAGCGATCGACCTAAGTGAAGAAGTAGGGGAGCAGGGGAGGTACGGGGAGAAAGAATGACCAATGACCAATGATCAATGACCAATGACCAATGACCAATGACTAATGACTAATGACTAATGACAAACAATGATTTTATCGGGCTAGCAATTTCCTATGGTTACGCAACTGGTCTGCTTGTCATTGGCGAGGGACTACGTAGGCTGTTTTCTGTGAAGCCAGATTTGACCCGCAAGGTGATCCATATTGGTGCGGGGATGTGGGTTTTCGGCGTATTGTTGTTGTTTAACCATTGGGAAATCGGAATTATACCTTTTGCTACCTTTATCGGACTCAACTACCTGTTTTACCGCTACCGAATCATCGGCGCAATGGATACTGAGGATAGCTCACCTGGCACAATTTACTTCGCTATCTCAGTGACGCTACTGTTCGGGCTATTGTGGCGACCAAACAGCCCAATAGATGGCGCTGCGATCGCTGTTGCTGGGATAATGGCGATGACCTGGGGTGATGCATTGGCAGCATTAATCGGCAGACGGTTTGGGAAGCATAAATACCAAGTCGGAAATTCTGTGCGTTCTTGGGAAGGTTCGGCAGCAATGTTTGTAGCGAGTACAGCGGTTATTTTCCTCGTGCTGTTGCTGCTACCGGGTTCATCGCTGAGTCCTCTAGCAAAGCCTTTAAGTTTAGGATGGGCTTTGTTGACGGCGGTTATAACTGCTACTTTTGCAACTTTAGCAGAGGCAGTCTCACCCCACGGCACAGATAACCTCAGCGTACCACTGGTAGCGGCGGGGGTTGTATGGGTTGTGATGCAGGGGTTTTAAAGCAAATTTGTAGAAGATTACCTTGTTCAAGTTTATACCGAAAAGTTTTTGATTTATCTGAGCCTCGGTTTTGTTTCCACAACCATGATTTTTAATTGTCAGGTATATTTGCTGATATTCTGCTTCACTTTAAAATTCCCTACTTTGGCTATTTCCTCGTGCGATCGCAAATTGAAGTCTATAGAGATTCAGTAATCTGTTGTTGTAGTTGTTGCACTTCCTCAATCGACAAGCCTGTTATAGAAGCAATAATATTGATTGTTACTCCTTAGCGGAAAAAATCACTCTAATTTCATCGCAATAATACATAATTTATGTTTTTTGTATTTTTAATTCACATTGTTGAAAAATATAATTTACTGCGGCAAATAATTTATCTAAATCTTGAATTACATACAAATTTTTATTCCGAGTAAACACATCAGCAATCAACTTTCCAAATTGCCATATTTTTCCGTTAGAAACAATCCCAAAAACCTCGCTGACAAAATCATCATTAATTCGCTGCACTGCAATCATTTCAGCTAAACACTGACCCCAACCTTCTTCAAATTTGTCTTGTTTAGCTTCAACCATCAAAAAATAAGGTTTATCAAAAACAATCGTACCTAGAGGGTTTCTCTGTGTCACCGTATAATATGGAACCCCTGATAAATCTTCATCATAAACTAATGTTTCATGACTCCAAAGTGTTAAGTTACTTCGGTAAAGTTTCCATACTTCTTTCAACACTGGATAGATGAGATTTTCACAAATAGCATCTTCAGAATTATCAATAACTCCATCCATAAATAGCAAATCTAATTCTTCTCTGAAAGATTCTTTAACAGGAAAATCTATTTCCAACATAAAGTTAGACTGGACATACTTGATTTGAAATTTTTTTATGACTGTACTAATACTTTTATAATTACTAAATGCCATTTTAATTTTATAGCTCCTAACTCACAAATTCCAATTGCGGCGGAAATGCAAAAAACCTTCCATAAACTCTTGTAAAGCAACGTTGCTATTTAACTTTTGCTGACTCCACTCTCTTGCTGTTTGTTCTAGAATTTCTGAAAAACTGGGATAGACGGGAGATAAATTTGCTAAATGCTCGACTTTAATCTTTTGAGAAATTGCTAAACCAATCAAATTAATCAACTCTCCAGCCTCTGCCCCCAATACTGAAGCTCCCAAAATTTCGCCGTTGCGTAGCACAATTAATTTACACATACCAGTGGTTTCGTTCTGGAGTTGGGCTGCTGTCACTGTTTTAAAATAATGCCGCAAAACTAAAACTTCATCTCGACCAAATTGGCGTTTTGCCTGTGCCTCTGTCAAACCCACTTGTGCCAGCATCGGCACAGTAAATATCGCCCAAGGAATAGACTGATAATTGACTCGTAACTTGGGGAAAAAGAGGGCATTTTTCAGGGCAATTTTTGCTTCATAATTAGCAATATTGGCAAAGTCGTAACCACCAATTACATCACCACAAGCATAAATGCGGTGGTTAGTGGTTTGCAGTTGATCATTCACCACTAAGCTACGCCGATGCCATTTCACATCTACTGATGCCAAATTTAGGGATTCCAGATTCGGCTGTTGTCCAGTAACTACTAAAATTTCATCAGTTTCAATTGCCTTATCTCCTGCCTGAATCCACTTTTTACCCTCAATTCGCCTCACCTGAATTACTGGTTTTTCGGTGAGGACGCGCACACCTTCAACTTCTAACTGTGCCTGAAGCAGTATGGCTAACTCAGGGTCAATAAAGGGTAGAATATGGCGATGTTTGACTACCAGCGTCACATTGTAACCAAACCGCGCCAAAGTTTGAGCGATTTCAATGCTTTGGGGAATCCCGCCAATAATTACCCAATTTTTGGGTGATGTTGCTCCGTTTAGGAATTGCCAAATATTAGATAAAGTAAAGTAGCCAGTAGCTTCTAATCCGTCAATTTCGGGAATTTCTGGACGCGAACCACTGGCGAGTAAATAAGTACGTGCTAGTAGCAGGCGATTGTTAAGAGCAAAAGCCAGTTGTGGTGAGGATTGGAATTGACCACTGCCAACAATAACATCGACTCCTCGCGCCGCTAAAATGGCGGGTGAATACTGCTCTTCGAGATTTGAGGCGACAGATTGAGCATACAACATCGCCTCTTGCCATGCTAAAGATATATGGCATTTTTCTGAGCTATTAGTATGTGTGGCATGAATACCAAAACCAGTCGCATCACCCAACTGCTGCGCCAGTTTACCAATTTTGCTAAGAGCATAGTGATGAATAAACCCGTAGTTTACTTTGGGTTCCACCAAGGCAACTGTAGCACGTAGTTCTGTAGCAGCAAGGGCAGCATAGTATCCAGCAAGACTACCGCCAATAATTACAACATCGTAGTCAATAGTCATTAGTCATTAGTCATTAGTCATTAGTCATTAGTCATTAGTCATTAGTCATTAGTCATTAGTCATTAGTCAGTGGAAAATAAGAAACAACTGACCACTAACAAGAAAATTCAGCACTCAGCGTAGCGCTGTTAGTAAGCGTTGGTTGTCTGACTGGGAACGTACAGCAACCCGGAAAAAGCGATCGCCTAGTTCTTTAAAACTAAGGCAATCACGGATTAAAATCTGATGATGTATGAGTAATTGTTGCTGTAACTGCGAAGTAGACTCTTGGGACTCAACCAATAGAAAGTTAACAGCACTAGCTTGGGGTTGCAATCCTGGTATTTCAGCCAAACCCTGAAAGAGTTGGTTTCGTGCAGGTGGTAGCCATGCCCAAGTTTGCTGTTGAAACTCTGTATCCTGGAGTGCCGCAATTGCCGCCGCCGCCGCTAGCGTGTTTACAGGCCAAGGGTCACGCCATAGCTGCCATTTAGCCAGAAGGTCGGGATGTGCGATCGCATATCCCAGTCGCAGCCCTGGAAGACTGTAAAATTTGGTCAGCGATCGCAATACTACTAAATTCGCATATTCTTGCACCACTGAAATCAGGCTTTGTTCCTCATCAGGTGGCACAAAATCCATAAATGCTTCATCTACCACAACCAAAGCAAACTGCTCCAAGTAGGGCAAAATAGAGTCCCGCGAAAATAGTTTTCCAGTTGGGTTGTGCGGGTTATTCAGCAACAGTCCTTTGTCCTTTGTCCTTTGTCCTTTGTCAATGACCAATAACAAAGGAGACTCCAGCACTTTAGCCTCATACGCCCCCAAGGTTCGGTAGTAGTCGCCAAAGGCTGGAGTGATTAAAATTGTTGCGGCTAATTGAGCTAATTCCCTACCGATCAAAGTAAGTAATTCTGCGGAGCCGTTACCCGGCAGAATCCACTCAGGCGGCAGTTGATGGAAGTGACTGAGAGCTAGTCTCAGTTCACTATAGTTTGGGTCTGGATAGTGCCTAAGATTACCTATTTGGGACATGATAGCAGCGATCGCGCTGTTTGGAGGTCCCAAAGGGCTGATGCTAGCAGAAAAATCCAGAATAGCATCAGGGGGACAGCCAGCCAGTGCTGCTGCCCAGGCTAAATTTCCCCCGTGTGCAGGTTGCCGCATTAAAAAAGGGTTCCCGAAAACAGAACCTATACTTTTGGGGGTGCTACCTTTTCTCTAAACAGTTTTCCTGCCGAGAACGCAGGAACCCTGGTCGCTGGAATTTCCATCTTTTCATTTGTCTTCGGGTTGCGACCTTCGCGGGCTTTACGTTCCCGTGATTCAAATGAGCCAAATCCCACCAACGTCACCTTATTACCAGAGGAAACCGCTTCCACAATCTCATCCAAAGCGGCACTTAAGACTGCATCCGCTTGTTTCTTGGTAACACTAGCTTTTTCAGCTATAGCATCAACTAATTCACCTTTGTTCATATCAAACTCCTAAAGTTTACTTGAGATTCTTTACGGATGTACCTTGATACATCTGTACTGAAATCTCTGTTTGCAGAAATACAAAAGTCATCCTTTGAGAGTATTTTTACTCAAAACGGCTGTACATCCCATCGGCTCGACTTTTCAATGAATCATTCTAAGGTGTTGTAGCCTGATGTGGGTAGATGAAACCATTAATTTATATAGATTTCAGGATTTTTTGTAGTTTTAGGGTAGTTGTTTCACTAAAAACCACCCAAAAGTAGGAAAAAATACTTAGTAAAAACCGTAATTGCGAGTGGAACACGGAAATAGGGAGGTGGGAGATGGTTGTATTTGTTGGGATTAATTACCGATGTTGAAGATTTATTGCTGAGATTAAGCAATTTTTATGAAAGTTGGAGGCTTATATCTCTAACTTATTAAGAAGTTAAGGATCTTGTAGTTCACAAAAGACACCTTACAAATACAAGATTTAGGCAAACAATAGCCGAAACCCTAATTTTCGAGCCGTCTACGCTATTTTACTAAGACTTACGCACTATAGAAATTAACCGTGATGTAAATTAACGAAAATAGGTCGTTTCAGGCTTTTATTAATTATCCTTATGATGCCTACGGCGGTAAACTACGTAAATAGACCACGCTGTAAGGGTTTAGCAATGCTAAACCCTTACGAAAGATGTGGCTTTCAACAGTATCCATATTTGGTATTTCTTGTCAATGCGTAAGTCCTATTTACTATTTCCCAGCAGAAATATTTTGTTGCACCCAAGCCCGAAAAGCGCGGGTAGTAGCAATTTCCCCGTTCTTTTTGGCTTCTTGGATAAACCGGGGAATCTCCTTGACTGACACAGGCGCAAAAGTAGGGCTGGTTAAGACTTCTGAGTATTGTTCACCTGCAAGGGTGTAAACTCGCAACACACTGCCGTTATAACGCCAAAATTCGGGGACTGCGATCGCAGCATAAAGTCTAAGCTTGTCTATTGCAGACCTGGAATATTCCACCTCTAGCACTAGGTCTGGGGGTGGGTCAATAGCTATGTTAATATTTTCTTGATCTCGAACTAACGCTTCATTTTGGATGTAGTAGCTACTATCTGGCTCAACTCCCTTCTCTAAATCATCTCGCGTTAAAGTTAGCGAACCAGCGCGTTTAATTTCCCAGCCCAACTCTTCGCACAGCACGCCAACAAAAACCTCTATTAAGCGATTTGAGTTCTCGTGTGGCATTTGTGGGGTGATAATTTCTATTGTTCCATTGTCATAAGCAAATCGGGAATTACGCTCTGAACCCATTTCAGCCAGCATAGTTTTAAATGTTTGCCAGCTAATATTTTGGAGTAAAACCCTATTTTCTACGGGTGTTGTTATCGCCACCATAGTTTAGTTCTCCACAACAAACCTTTTCCATTACTGTACCCCTTAATATTACAGTTAAGGCTAGAACCGTGAATCGAGCCAAGGTAAAAAAGCGATATGATCGAAACGACTATTAGGGGCAATAAATTATGACTCAAGCCATACCCAAACTAGTAAC
>NZ_JBGTFY010000408.1:0-22534 GCF_041747015.1 Nostoc sp. | reverse complement strand
GCAATCACTGGTTGTGGAATCTGCTGCTGTAAGTCATTGAGTAAGGCTTGCCACATTGGACAAGGATCTATACAATAAATACTATCTGAAAAGCTAAAACTAAAAGGATATATTAGCGTTTCTTTATGATTATTTAAGCTGCTAACATCTACTATAGCTTCCAATGCGATCGCAGCTTGTCCTTCATAGCTACATTCATCTCTATAAATACCCATAGCCGCCGCCACTGCATCGAACAACCGCCCCACTGAGGAAGCTAGAGGAGAGTTAATCCCTTTCTTAATAAGTTGATTGAGTAGCTTTAGTGGTTTTTTATTCAGAAATTTTACGATTTCTAAATCAGCATATTGTTGTTGGCAATCATCCCAAAGGTTAGCAGATATTAATTGAGCGTAGGTATTACGCCAAGGCTGATAAATTGCTTGTTCACTACCAATCATTGCGACTGGTTTAAATGTTGCTAATCGCTGAAATTTACGGTAATCTGCTAAAAGAAATTCTCCGCCCCAGAGTGTACCATCATCACCGTAACCTAAGCCATCTAAAGCAATGCCTAATACTGGAGATGAATCTAAAGGAATACCATTTTCTGCCATGCAAGCGGCGATATGCGCGTGATGATGTTGGATTTGGGAAATTTTGATTTGATTTGTGTCCGCAAGTTCTTTACCAAGCTTACTAGAAAGATATTTAGGATGTTTATCTATGGCAATTACTTCTGGTTGATGTTCAAATAAATTTAAGTATAAATTCAAAGTGTCGTGGTAAGCATTGAAAGCCGCAGCATTTTCTAAATCTCCCAGATGTTGAGAAAGAATTGCTTCTCCTTCATGCAATAAGCAAAAGGTGTTTTTTAACTGACTACCCATTGCTACAATTTGCGGTACATTGTGAAATCCTGGTGGTAAACTAATTGGTGCTGGTGCATATCCTCTAGCACGCCGAATTGTTTGGGCTTTATCGCCGATAACCCGCACCACCGAATCATCTACCCGATTAATAATCTCCCGATTGTGAAAGAGAAAATAATCAGCGATTGTCCCTAATTTTTCTTTTGCCTCATCATTATCAATACATTGCGGTTCATCAGCAATATTGCCACTTGTTAAAACAATTGGGCGATTCATCCGCCGCAGAATTAAATGATGTAAAGGCGTATAAGGTAGCATGAAACCCAGGGTATTTTGCCCTGATGCAACTGATGACGCTAGTACTTTTTTACCTGACGCTTGTAGCAAAATAATTGGTGCAGCAGAACTTGTCAATAACTCTTTTTCTTTGGCGTTGACAGTACAATATTGTTCAATTATTTCAATATCTCGCGCCATTAAAGCAAAGGGTTTATGATAGCGCCTTTTGCGCTGACGCAGTTTTTGGACAGCAGTTTCCTGAGTCGCATCGCAAGCAAGATGAATGCCACTTAATCCTTTAATTGCCACAATCTCACCCTTTTGCAACAGAGTACAAACAGCATCAACATCATCCAACATGGAGAACATAGAAGCAGTAACCGATTTACCATCAGCGCGTTCTAACCAAGCTTTGGGGCCGCAAGCATGACAAGCTACAGGTTGGGCGTGAAAACGGCGGTTTTCGACATCGTGGTATTCCTTTGCACATTCAGGACATATCACAAACGCAGACATACTGGTATTGCATCTGTCGTAAGGAATCGCACGAATAATACTCAGGCGAGGACCGCAATGAGTGCAGTTAGTAAAGGGGTAGCGATAAAAGCGGCTAAATGGGTTGAATATTTCTTGTTGACACTGTGGACAAGTGGCTGCATCAGGGGTAATTTCTGTTTTAATGGCATTACTGACACTACTAGAAATGACAAAATTATCAAATTTCAATTCACCTTCATAAATAATTCTTGTTAGTTGATTAATTCTTGCCAACGGTGGACATTCTGTTTGTAATCTGGCAACAAATTCGGTTATTGCTTCCTCACTACCAGATACCCGAATTAATACACCTTGTCCATCATTACAAACATCTCCACGCAAACCGCAGGCTTTAGCAAGACGATATACAGTAGGGCGAAATCCTACTCCTTGAACAGTACCACAAACTCTAATTTCTTCAGTCGGCATAGTTAAACTGCCACAGCAATATTCGGTTATTTCCAGAATCAGCTATTATCGCCGTTTTGCCACAAATTTTTATGCCATAACACCAATTTAAGCTATCTCGTTTAGGTAATCCGAAATTACGATTTTCACCTTTATTTTGAAAATTTATTTGTCCTGCAAGACCATTCGCTGTCGCACCTTGTAATGATAGAATAGATTCTACTTTTTTCCATCCTAACAAACGAGAATTAGCAGTATCTGCAACTATTAACCAATCATCAGCAATACCAACACCATAAGGCATACTCAAACTACTAGCACTTGGTAAATAAACTCCTTGATTCATTTCCACATTATCAAAGTTTTTTTGTCCTAAAACTACTGTACAAGGGGTATTATTTTCTGTTGGTATTCCTTGCCAAATCATTACCCGGTGATTACCTGCATCGGTGACAACCAAATTATCTCCCCAAAAGGTGATATCGTGACACCAACGCATACTCGCTGCGGTTGGAGAATCACCGCCGTTTTCATTGCGAGATATCATATCAGGCTGTCCCAAAACTAAATCAGCAGGTTGACCATTTTCTGTTGGTAATTGATGCCAAATTAATACTCTTCGATTACCAGTATCAGCAATAAATAGCCGTCCTTGATGATAGTAAACACCATAAGGCCAGTGCATTGTACTAGCAGATGCTTGTTGATTTCCTCGATTTGGTTCATTATCGGTAAAATTAAGTTGCCCTAACACCAAATCTGCTGGAACATTGCTATCTTCTGGTAAGTTTTTCCAAATCAAAACCCGATGATTCCAAGCATCTGCTACAGCTAACCCTTCGCTGCAAGCACAAATCCCTGTTGGTACACTTAAAGTTGCCCTTCCCGGTGTAGTTTTAGCATTTTGTCCCTCATGATAAAAGTCAGGTTGTCCAATTACCCAATCAGCGGGTTGACTATCTCTTGTGGGTAAATTCTGCCATCCCAATAATCGATGATGTCCCGTATCTGATACCCATAATGGGCCTGTTTCTGATAACAAACAAGCAGCACGAGGCCCGAACATTGTTGTGGAACTGGGTGCTACAGGTATCACTAATTGTTGTGGTTCAATAATGTTACCTAAAATTACCTCTGTACCTTGAGGTGATAGAGGTAAATATTGAGAAACTTCTGTTGCTTCTGGCGGTAATTGTGAGATGGGATTAATTGTAATAGGGATATCCATGAACCGCAGATAGACGCTGATAATTATTTAAAAACATTAATGTTTAACAGCGTGTAACAACAGTAACAATTTTACATTATGTTTTTATTCCAAATCAACGTGAGTTTGACAAATCTCTCCCTGCTTTAAACTTTAGTTCAAGTCTGTCACTCTTCAGTCGGAGAGGGAAGGTTTTGCGTAGAAAAACCAGGAAGAGTCTTTTTATTCAGCTAATTAGGCGCACACTATATAAACCATCGAACTCACGTCAAATTAAGTTAAAACCTTTAAAAACTTCCGTATTAATAAATCTGATAAAACTTCGGTAAATCTTTCGTAGCTTTTACTACACAGCGAGATTTTTAATGAGTGCGCGATGTACTGAAATAAGAAAGCAAAATAGCATTTTGAGTAAGCATTTAGGCATTTGACTTGCGGAAAACACCAAAATAAGTAAGTCAAATGCCATTTTGAGTAAACATTTAGGCATTTTGAGAAAGTAATCAGCCATTTTGCTTTCTTAAAACACTAAAATAAATAACTGAATTACACAAATGAGAAAGCATTCAGGGATTTACTTGCACAAAACACTAAAATCAATGCGCGAACTACTGAAATAAAAAAGCAAAGTAGCCGTGATTTCCTAATGATCAAGTATATTTGCTAAGATATTACCTTCGCGGCATCATTGTTGCAGTTTCACAAAAACCTTATCGTCTTTAATCTCTACTGGATACGACTGAAGCGAAATATCAGGTGCTGTTAAGCATTCACCTGTCTCTAATTTGTACTGAAATCCGTGGGAAGGACAGGTAATAATACCATTTTCAACCTTACCCTTTTCTAGGGGAGATCCTAGATGAGTGCAAGCATTACGGTAACATTTTACTGTAACACCTTGACGATGTAAAATAAGTAAATTACCAGCAAGTTGTACTGCCAATACACTAAGTTCAGGAACTTGATCAATAGTTACTACTTTGATCCAAGTAGAAGTTGTTTTTGAAGCAAATGGACTTATTAAACCAGAATTCGCGTTGTTAACACTAGGGTTGTTATTGACGGCGACCACTTTGGTAATTTCAGGACAATGGTTTTTGATTGCCTGTTCTACTCCTTGAGATAAAGTCAAAGTAGAAGCCGGACAACTGCTGCAAGTTCCGATTAATTTGACTTCTACTGTATCTGGTAGTTTAATTGCCACTAGTTCTACATCCCCATTATGGCTTTTTAAACCTGGGCGAACTTCTTCAAGGGCTGTCTCAACACGTTGTGAAAGCGGGAGCTTTGGTGGTTTGACTAGCTCGTGATACAGTAGCACTGCATAAACTACTTCATCAGCAACAGCATGACGCAAAGCTGACATTGATTCTTGTTTTAGGCTTTTAATCAAATTAGTCAATGCTGCTTTATGCAAAGCTTCAATTGCTCTTTTTAAACCCACTGCTACGCATCGTTGGCTTTCATCCCACTCGGATATAATTGCCTCAAAGCGGTTAATTTCCTGAACTAATTCTTCAAGGTTAGTCATGGTGCAGAAGGATTTTAAATTTTGGACTTCGACTTCTCTACGAGACGCTACGCGTAGCTTGCTTCCCCGTAGGGGTACGCTCAGTCGAACGATTTTGGATTGAACAATCTAAAATTGCAAATCCAAAATTGGGCATGGGGCATTGGAAAAACAACTAACAAAGGACTAATGATTAATGACTAATGACAATTCACTTCATTTTGAAATCCTTCAGGAGAAATGGCATAATCATGCCTGTCACTAAGCTAGATAATATTATTGGTAAGTAGAAAGGAATTGGAGCTTGTGCGAGTAACACTAGCAGTAAAAAACCCACAGCAATACCAATAGTAGTTTGCTTGACAAAATACATTGGGTCGCGTAGAAGCTTTCCTTTAAAAAATAACTTGGCAGAAAACCATCCTATCTCTAACATATTTTCTCCTAATAATTGGTTAACAAATTTAAGACAGTAAGCCCTAAGAGGATGGCGGGAATTACACCCGCAGGGGCAAATAATGCACCAAGCATTGCTGAAAACTGATAACCTATATCTTTTCCAGCTAACAGCATTCCACCAATTGCACCGCCGACCATAGACAAGGCTGTTGCTATGACTAACCACACGAATTCTGTTGCTATATTTAAGTCACCATTTGCTAAACTTGTAAGAAAATCTCTTAAAGCAGTGCTGGTCAAAATATCTCTCATGTTGTTTTGTCATCCTTGTTAAAGTGAACAGTTAGGAATTAAATTAGATATATAATTCCTAACCCTTCATTTCCGCTTCTACATCTTGTAGCGCTTGGGCTACTACCTCTGCTTGTCCAATTTGTTGGTATTTGGTAAATATTTCTAAAGCGTCCTGATAGTAGGTACGCGCTTGCGAAAGATTTTTAGGATTACCAACTTCTGGTTTTTCCTGGTCGTCTGATAAGTTGAATAGAGCGTTGGCTTTGTTAGAAATTGTGTTAGCGTACTCTAGAGGTGTATCTTTGGAGTTACGCACTTTTAGCGCCTCATCGTAAGCTACGATCGCTCTTAAATTATTCTCCACAGGATGGGAACTCACTAAATATTGCAAAGCGTTACCCAAATTGTTTTGCAACATCGCATATTCTCTAGGATGATCAATCAAATTAATATGCTTTAACGCCACCTCAAATGATTGCACAGCTAACCCTTGACGCAAGTATTCCCGTTCTGATGCTAGGGGCATAGAAAGGTAAGCGATCGCAATATTGTTATATAATATCGCGTATTCCTGCGGGTAATCTTCCCAAGTAAACACCCGCAACGCCTCATGATAAGCTTGGATGCTGTCAGTTATCCGTGCCAAATTGAATGGTACAAGCGACTGCAACACCAGCCCAAAATTCATTTGCGTTTCTGCCACTTCCTGAGGCGTTGCTAATTGTTGTAAAATTGGTAACGACTCTTCATAACCTGCTTTCGCTTGCAGCAGCAGTTGGTAATCAGCATCCGGTATTGCCTGTAACGTTCCTGACATCCCCACTTGCGCCCTGGCTTTCAGTAGGGGATACTCTTCACCACACATCTGATATGCCCGGTAATACAAACCAACTGCATTCCGCAAGTCTTGGGCAGTTTTGGGCTTTTTTTGAAAACCCTGCGCTATCTCAATCAGCATCTGGATTTTTTCCTCTGCTGTGGCTGACTCCGATGCAACAGCTGCTAACGCAGCCTTCACCGCTGAATCTGTAATGCTAAGGGTCATAACTCTGCCGTACTCTAGCCAATTGGAAGTTGAGTCTGCCAACACCCACAAATGATTAAGATACGCTTTGGCATCTCATCACGGGCCATACTGATTTACGCAGGCTTCGAGTCCCTTAGGCAGAATTCCCCTTTTTTGTCTGACATTAGGGTGAAAGATTAGGAATAGAAGACAAAGAACAGTTCATAAACTCTATCCCTGTAACTTTTCCCCTTCTTCATTCCCTATATCCAATAAATGAATCAATCTTTTTACTATAAAACACCCTATTTCTAAAAATCTATAGGGGAATTGCCAATATTAATGTCAGTTTTAAACACCTGATATTATTTAAATACTTTTTGTATCATTAGCGAACACAATCTCAATATTATTTATTGAATCGTTGACATACATAACATACATATATAAAGTATCTTACCAGTAAATTTTTCTGTACTCCAAAGAGTGGTCACGCGATCGCCGAAGTGTAAAATACGTTCATGGATCAACACTCAGAATGAATCAGCCTACTGAACCCCAACTGCCATACTTAGAAAGATTCCATCACGTCTTAGCATCTTCACTTTTCTACAAGACGAGATTAGTGTTAAATTTACTTACGTGCTAAAATAATTACATATTTATAAAATTAAGATGTCTATAAAAGTCCTAAACGAACCAATCAAGCGGCTAACCATAAAACTGCTCCAAAGCATAGGTTGCCTGGAAAATTGAGTGCGTCAAATACCAACAAATCTAACGTCAGGTATTTACAACCTCACCAAGCTCTAAGTGGTCAGCAATTTAGCAGGTAGTATACGCTATATGAGCCAGAACCCTCTACTCAGAAAAAAACTTCAGAGTCGCTTTGAGACTGCCAAACTGCTGGGAAGCGGAGAGTCTGGTGATACTTACTTGTTAGCATCGGGGAAACGCCAAAAGCGTCAATGCTCTATCGTCGGAAAAACACTTAGGAATCGCTTTGAGATTGTCAAAGAGCTAGGAAGTGGCGGTTCTGGTGATACCTACTTAGCCATAGACCTAGATTTACCAGGGAAACCCTATTGTGTTGTCAAACATTTTCACCCAAAAGATCCCAATCCGGCTATTCTACCGATCGCTAAAAATCTATTTGATCGGGAAGCGGAAGTTTTATACCAGTTAGGCAATAACCACGACCAAATTCCGAGACTATTTGCCCATTTTGATGAAGATGGAGATTTCTATTTAGTCCAGGACTTTATTGACGGTCATGCCTTGACTCAAGAAATTGTACCAGGTCAACGTCTACACGAAAATGCAGTCTTAAATTTATTAAAAGACATTCTGGAAGTGCTAGTCTTCGTCCATGAACACAACATTATTCACCGGGATATTAAGCCACAAAATATAATGCGGCGGCATTCTGATCAGAAAATTGTGCTAATTGACTTTGGCAGCATTAAAAAAATTGGGGCTTTGGGAGCAGGCTTAACAGTTATTGTTGGGACTCCTGGCTATATGCCTAGTGAGCAGGCTAAAGGAAGACCAAAACTTTGCAGCGATATCTATGCAGTAGGGATGATTGGCATTCAAGGTTTAACAGGTTTAATACCGGAGCAACTACAAGAAGATCCCAATACCGGAGAAGTTATCTGGCGAAATAAGGCACAGGTAAGCGATGCCTTAGCAAATGTTTTAGATATAATGGTTAGCGATCGCTTTAGCCAGCGTTACCAGTCTGCCGCAGAAGCTCTCCAAGCCCTTAATTCTGATCTGGCGTTGTCACACTCCTCACAATCTGCTGGCATCAACCAAAACACTAATGACAGCTATTTGCAAACTTATAAAAACTTTCTTTTGATCCTGGGGATCGGTCTTGGTGCTACTACTAGTTTGATAGTAATAGTTTTAATCTATATATTTGTGAATACGGGTACATTGCTTCCTAACCAACCTACTCAACTAAAAATGTTTATAGAAAAATTTGTTGGGTCACAGTTAAATAATCTGAATAGCCTAGTAGTAACTAAATTAATACCCAACAGAATAGTTTGTAAAAAGGATTGTACAATCGCAAAGACCAAAAAAGAGCAAGTTAAATTTAACTACATTAAAAAGAGTTAATTATCTGCCAGCGATCGCAAACTGGCTATTATAGATTTGTTTTAAATTTAAATGTCTAGAGATTACTGTACGATAAATAAAATAAACAACATTTAAAAATATGGACAATACAAATCAAAGAAAACCTTTAATTAACGGCGAAATCGCCCTCTTTCTTAGAGGTTTGATTATTGGTAAAGTGCTGACGCTTATAGTTATTGGCGGACTGCTTTGGTGGTTACTCAAGCCGAACTTAGCCTCCCGTAGCAGCGCTAACTCTTCCTCTAATCAAAGTTTAAACACTGATTCTAGTACCGGATCAACTTTTCAAACGGTTGCTGAGGTTCCCAATGCCTCATTTAACTACGGCGGTAGTACAGCTTGGGCATCTATTCGGCAATTGGTAGATTCTCAAATCCAAAGCACCCGCCCTGAACTACAATTGCGCTACGTAGACCCTGTTAATAGTAGCCCTGGTTCCAGTTCAGGTATTCGGATGTTGCTTGATGGGCAACTAGATTTTGCTCAGTCCTCTCGTCCCCTTACAGATGAAGAACAAGCGATTGCTAGAGAGCGAGGCTTTACACTTGAGCAACGTCAAGTAGGTATGGATGGCATAGCAGTGGTAGTTAACCCATCACTGAATGTATCAGCTTTAACTGTCGATCAATTGGAGAAAATTTATTTGGGGCAAATTACTAACTGGGAACAAGTCGGTGGGCCAAACTTACCTATCACTCCTTTGTCCCAACGACCAGAAGACGCAGATACAACAGTATTTTCTAACAACAGCAACCTGAAGGGGCAAGCACTTGGCTCTAATGTGCAGTATATCTACTCGACTACAGATGCAGTGCGGCAACTTAGTAAAACCCCTGGTGGTGTGTATTATGCTTCTGCCCGTTCAGTAGTATTTCAATGTAGTGTAAAGCCTTTGCTGTTAGGTCGCACTTCTGGTCAGGGAATTCCCCCCTATCGAGAACCTATGGTATCAGCTGAACAGTGTCCACGTCAGCGCAACCAGCTAAATACTCAGGCGATCAAAAATGGCAGCTATCCGATTATTGCTAATTTGTTTGTGATTATTAAGCAGAATAAAGGTCGGGAACAGCAAATTGGGGATGCCTATGCCAAACTTTTATTAACTGACCAAGGGCAAAGGGCTATTGAGCAAGCTGGTTTCGTCGGCATTCGCTAGTAAATTTATATGACAATTAAGCCCCCTTGCCGAGTTTGATAACTTTAACAAAGTTTGGGGGTTTAATTCCCTTGCCTCTACAGGCAGCACGAATTGAGTGCCTAGTTAGAAATCCTCGTTATATAATGTAATTACATTAGCGCCATGCAGAGCGAGTCCGCGTAACCGTGCGGGGGCGTATTGGTTTATAGAGATGCGATCGCTTAATTAGGGAGCAATTATTAGCTCACCTTTGATCACCACTTTATCAGTCGTTACTCTGAATGTAGCAATTGTTTTTACCAACATTGCAATATTCATAAGCAATATTACAGCACTCATCATCAATACTGCAACATTTCTCCAAAAGATCACAATATTCATAAGTAACATTGCAATATTTCTCCAAAACATTGTAACATTTATTATCAATACAGCAACATTTATCTTTAACATCACAATATTCGGTATAACCTAATACGATTAATTTAAGGCTAAAAACTAAAATTGGTGTGGTGGGTTGAGGAACAAAACCCAACATTCTTAACCAGTTGTTGAGTTTCGTTATTGCTCAACCCAATTTACTATTTTTCTTAACTAAAGTGTGTTGCAGTCTGACTTATATCTTAGTAATGCCCCAAACCTTAAAAGATGCCAATTAAATATGCTTTAGCTGACTGATACTGTCACGATCAGAACGTAAAGAGTAGAAGGCAATCTATTTTGACTTTTAACTTCTTCTTTTGTTCAACTTTCCACAATAGGAAGTTTAATCTTGACTAAATTAAAAGTTGGTATCAATGGTTTCGGTCGCATCGGGCGACTTGTATTTCGTGCTGGCATCGACAACCCCAATATTGAGTTTGTGGGCATTAACGATCTAGTCCCACCAGATAACCTCGCTTACCTATTAAAGTATGACTCAACCCACGGTAAATTAAAGCTCAAAGTTGAAGCCAAGGAAGATGGTATCCTCGTTGATGGGCACTTTATTCCTTGTATGTCGGTGAGGAATCCAGCAGAATTGCCTTGGGGACAATTAGGTGCAGATTATGTCGTAGAATCAACGGGACTCTTCACTACCTATGAAGGGGCTGCAAATCACCTGAAAGCAGGTGCAAAGCGAGTAGTAATTTCCGCTCCTACTAAAGATCCAGATACAGTTCCTACCCTAGTAATGGGTGTCAATCACCATCTATTTGACCCCAACAAGGATATTATTGTCTCCAATGCTAGCTGCACTACAAACTGTCTAGCTCCTATAGCTAAGGTGATCAATGACAACTTTGGGTTAACCGAAGGGTTGATGACCACAGTTCATGCCATGACTGCCACCCAGCCAACTGTAGACGGACCCAGTAAGAAGGATTGGCGGGGTGGACGAGGTGCAGCCCAGAATATTATTCCCTCCTCCACAGGCGCAGCTAAAGCTGTAGCACTGGTTTTACCAGAATTGAAGGGTAGGTTAACTGGTATGGCATTCCGAGTTCCGACTCCCGATGTCTCTGTAGTTGATTTAACATTCAAAACTGCCAAAGCCACCAGTTATCAAGAAATCTGTGCTGCGATGAAGGAGGCTGCCGCAGGTTCGTTAATAGGTATATTAGGCTATACAGATGAAGAAGTAGTTTCCACAGATTTTCAAGGCGATACCCATTCTAGTATCTTCGACGCGGGTGCTGGCATTGAGTTAAACTCAAATTTCTTTAAGGTAATTGCCTGGTATGACAACGAGTGGGGCTACTCGAATCGTGTGATTGACTTAATGTTGTCTATGTCACAGAAAGAAAAACTCGCTTCAGCTGTTGCTGTGGTTTGATTAGTCATTGGGCATGGGGCATTGGGCATTGGTAATTAAGTTTCTTTCCTAGTCTCTAGTTCCGAGTACCCATTCCCTAGTCCTTGATTTGAAATTTGGGTCAAATGGTAAGTAAATACCCAAAAATAAAACGCAATCTAGCATTTCTATTTAGCAAAGCAGTGATATAAAACACGTCTGAATTTGGATGCTTTGCGCGATTGTAGACGACGGTCTACGCCCAATACAGTTTGGATAAGCACTCTTCACTTTGTTTATAGTCTGGACTTACGCAAACATTGAAGAAGAATTCAGAAGCCAGAATGGGCTAATCGCCCCGCTATCGCTAACAGGAGTCAGAATCAATGAGTAGGGGATTCAGACCCGCCACTCGATAGCGCAGCGCTATCGCGGACTCGCTACCGCTACGCTATCCGCCAGTCGTACAGAATTCAGAATGAATTCTGACTCCTGAATTCTGTTTGATAACCGAAACCCTTATTTTCAGGTAGGGGCAATTCATGAATTGCCCCAGAGCGCGTGTACTTTTGCGTAAGTCCTAATAGTCTGGGGAAAGCTCAAGGGATAAAGAGTAAATGTATTCAAAACCTTTTCCCTTTGCCCTTTCCCCCTTAACCGAATCGTATTGACTCTTCACCTCATAATCCCTATGCGTCGAACCAAAATCATTTGTACTGTTGGGCCGGCTACATCTGCGCTTGAAAAGCTGCAAGCCTTAGTAGAAGCTGGAATGAATGTGGCGCGGTTGAATTTCTCTCACGGAGCCTATGAATTCCATGCCCAAACGGCTCAGTATCTCAGGCAGATTAGTACTGAGCAGCAAAAGCCGATCGCAATTATGCAAGACTTGTGTGGTCCGAAGATTCGCTTGGGAACTTTACCACCAGAAGGGTTAAATCTGGAAGCTGGTAGTGAAGTCACCTTTGTTTTGCAAGAAAAGGGTGAAAGCATTAACGAAATACCCCTACCATTGCCGACTTTGTTTGCAATGGTGCGACCAGGCGAACCGATTTTGATTAATGATGGTCGCGTTAAGTTGATTGTCACCGATCGCGATGCCGATCGCATTCGGGCACAAGTAACAATTGGCGGGTTAATTTCTACGCACAAGGGAGTAAACCTGCCACAAACTCCTTTACCCGTTAGTTCCATCACCGAAAAAGACTTGCTAGATTTGCGCTTTGGGATTCAGTTAGGTGTAGACTGGGTAGCGGTGTCCTTTGTACGATCGCCACAAGACTTAGAACCCGCCAAGCGGATGATTGAAGCAGCTGGTGCTTCCATCCGCTTAATTGCCAAAATCGAGAGAGCAGAGGCAGTAGAGCAGTTTGACTCCATTTTGCAGGTTGCCGACGGAATTATGATTGCCCGTGGCGATTTAGGAGTTGAAGTGCCGATTCAGGAAGTGCCGATGATTCAAAAAGATATTATTCGTCGTTGCAATCATGCTGGTAAGCCGGTGATTACAGCCACGCAAATGCTAGAGTCGATGATTAGCGCCCCCGACCCCACCCGCGCTGAAGCAACGGATGTTGCTAACTCCATTTTGGATGGCACTGATGCGGTAATGCTTTCTGGTGAAACTGCTGTCGGACAATATCCCATTGCCGCCGTCCAGATAATGCACAACATCGCTATTCGGACAGAACAAGCCTTGGATGAGGGTAGTAGACATTCCTGGTGTCATGAGGCAGGTAGCCTCAGCGTCACCGAATCCGTGGCAGAATCAGTGTGTCGCATTGCTTATGAAACCGGCGCACGGGCAATTCTCTGTAACACAACTTCCGGGAGTACGGCGAGAATGGTATCTAAATACCGGCCAACTTCTCCTATTATTGCTCTAACCCCTGATATCACCGCTTACCGCCAGCTAGCCCTTTCTTGGGGTGTAGAACCTTTGCTGATTCCACCAGTTCACAATGCCGAAGAGATGTTTACCAATGTGGTGAACACAGTTGTAGAAATGGGTCTAGCGAATCAGGACGATAAGGTAGTGATTACCTCTGGCGTTCCAATTGGTAAATCGGGAACAACTAGTTTAATCAAAGTGCACTCCATTGGACAGCCAATTTCGGCATAACACATCTAGAATAGGGCTGTGGCTCTAGATAGCAAGCAGAATTAGGCAATGATCCAAAAAAATTGCCAGAATCAGAATTAAAGGAACTGGGGAGTAGGGAGTAAGGAGTGGTGACTAGTAACTGGGGACTAAGGAGAAGAACAATAACTCAGCACTCAGCACTCAGCACTCAGCACTCTTTAAGTCAGCACTCTTTAAGTAAGTCCTAAACAAACATCACGGAGTATTCTATGTCTAAAAGCTTACTAGAACAATTGCGAGAAATGACTGTTGTAGTCTCAGATACAGGGGATATCCAAGCAATTGAAAAATTCAAACCCCAAGACGCCACCACCAATCCTTCTCTGATTACTGCGGCGGCGCAAATGGCAGGATATCAGGGAATTGTTGATCATACTTTACTCCAGGCAAAGAAAGATGCTGGAGCCGGAGCCACCCAAGCAGAGATAGTTTCTCTAGCTTTTAAGCGTTTGGCAGTTGCCTTTGGATTAAAGATTTTGCAAATTATTCCCGGTCGCGTGTCTACAGAAGTGGATGCTCGCTTGTCTTACGATACCGAAGCTACCCTGACTATGGCACGGGAACTAATTGCTCAGTATAAAGCTGCTGGAGTTGACCGCGATCGCGTTTTGATTAAAATTGCCGCCACCTGGGAAGGCATTCGCGCTGCGGAAGTTCTGGAGAAAGAAGGTATTCACTGTAACCTTACACTGTTGTTTGGTATTCACCAAGCGATCGCCTGTGCAGAAGCTGGTGTGACTCTGATTTCTCCCTTTGTTGGTCGGATTCTTGACTGGCACAAAAAAGATACCGGACGCGATAGCTACCCAGCCGCCGAAGACCCAGGAGTTTTGTCTGTCACCAAAATCTACAACTACTACAAGAAATTCGGCTATAAAACCGAAGTTATGGGAGCTAGCTTCCGCAACATTGGCGAAATTACTGAACTTGCAGGTTGTGATTTGCTGACCATTTCCCCGTCACTTTTGGCTGAATTGCAGGCAACTGTTGAAGAATTGCCACGCAAACTCGACCCTGCCAAGGCAGCCAATTTGTCAATTGAAAAAATAGCCGTTGACAAAGCTAGTTATGAGAAACTGCACGCAGCTGACCGCATGGCAACTGACAAACTAGATGAAGGCATTAAAGGTTTCACCAAGGCGCTAGAAGACCTTGAGAAACTTTTGGCAGACCGACTGGTTCGCCTTGAAGGAGAGGTAGTAGCAAGTCATTAAAAAGTAAGCATAAGCTGATGTGCCGCTAAATTGCATAACACGAAAACGCAAAATTATTGTAGTGCGGGCATCTTGCCCGCTTCCAATATACAAATTAAATACGCAACAGCATAAATGGTTAGTGGTTAGTAGAACGATCAATAACCACTAACCATTAGTTGCTTGCATCAGCAATCATTAATACCATCGTCGGATCATTTGGTATCGTCCAAAGGGCTACCGTCGTTGGATATTCTGGTATCTTCCTCGTCGGATATTCTGGTATCGTCCCAAGGGCTGCCGTCGTTGGATATTCTGATATCGTCCTCGTCGGATATTCTGGTATCGTCCAAAGGGCTGCCGTCGTTGGATATTTTGGTATCGTCCTCGTCGGATATTCTGATATCGTCTAAACCGCCGTTGAGCTATCAAAAGCTCTCCGGTTTTATCTCCAACTAGGTTGCCTTCTGGTGCAGCGCTCTGTTCATTGGGAGCATTGCTTAAAGAAATATCCTTCGCTTCAGCTAATGAGGGCGGAGACACAAAGGCGAATAGCAACATCGCTATTGAGGATAACTTCCTGAAACCTTTCATGTTTTTGCTTCTCTAAACTTTCGGTAATAACTTTATTAAAACACTTTAAAATCCGCGAATTATTGCTCGTACACTTTTTTAAACTTAAGTGTGAAATTTTAATTTAAAATCTCAGCATTAGGGATAATTGTAAATTGGATAAAACTGTGCATTTAAGTAATTAGTTTCGAGCAAAATGTAATTTTTCTCACATCGAAAATGTATAGCGTTTATTAATTGAATACACTAAATTTTTTTCTTGTGAGGTGGGGACGGAAACCCTTCTATAGTAAGGGCGAGATGCTCCCAAGTTTTGATTTAATGAAAGCTGTGATTACTAATTAAAGTGAGTTTGATAAGCAAAAAAGCTTAAAAAATGTAACTGGTAAATATTTAAAAAAAATCTCAAGTTCAAATCAGGCGGATATCGGAGATATTGCGCTGATTTGCTGTTGTTATAAAAACGGTTAGGACTACGTTTTGTGTCGCATTTAATCAACTTAAGAAGAAAATGAAACAACACCCTATCATGGTAGTTAGTAGCATTCGTGTCTAATACTTTATTTTTTGCCCTAAAAGAATCTCAGGTAAATCACCCCTGATTTTTTGACGGCAGAATGTGGAAGTTTTGACTGATTAACCTAGTTGGAGAACGCTGATGTCTAAAGAAAGAAAAAGCAATAAAGAAGTTAAAAAACCTAAAAAAGATCCCCAAGATAAAAAGGAGAAAAAAGAACCAAACAAATAGGACGATAGAGTTGCTATAGCGATCGCTTCCACCCTGCTCAACCCTTAGGTCACTGGCAAGGGTAAACTTAAGTAGTCAAGCGATCGCTAATTGTTAACGAATCAATTACTGAATTTCTTGATACCGATAGTTTGAATTACCAGCCAAGCTCCTCCAGAGAATATCAACAACAACGGTGTTAACCAATCACCCCAACGCACATATAAAGTTTGCGTCTGTCGCCGATAAATTGTTTCAGCATGGATTTCGTAGGTATTATATCCAGATATCCACAAAGTTCTGCCGTGAGGATCTACAAAGGCTGAATATCCCGTATTAGTTGCCCGTGCTGACCATCTATCGGTTTCAATTGCCCGCATGATATCCTGGGCATGGTGCTGGAGTGGCATAGATGCACTGTAATGAGCATCATTAGAAGAACTGAGAATAAATTGCCCACCCGCAGCAGCTTGACGGCGAAATTGTTCAGGAAAAGCAGATTCATAACATATACTAGCGATCGCCCGACCAAAAGGAGTGTCAAATAGCTGATTTGCTGAACCAGGAACTTGGTGTGCCTCCAAAGGCGATAAGCGCTGAACTATTCCGCCTAAAATTCCCTCAAAAGGAATATATTCTCCCAAAGGTACCAATTTAGCTTTGTCGTAGCGGCTGACAATTTCACCTTTACTATTGAAAGTAAACAAACTAATTGTATAACTATCTCCCCGTTCGCCAAAAGCTCCAATCCAAGCAACTACGCCTTTTTCCTTTACGGCTGCGACTAAGGCAGTTCCCAGTAAGTCACGCTGGAAAATAGGTAAAGCTCCTTCTGGGGTGAGGACTGCATCTACACCTTGATCTGCTAAAGTTATATACCCACTGGTGTAGTTTTCTTGAGCGCGACGAAACCCTTCGGAACTTCGTAAAAGTCGGTTTGGGATATTACCCTGAACAATCCCCACTTTTAAAGCTGTTTCTGGTGATTGAGCGATCGGACGTGTATATAAGATAAAACCGATCAGGTGTAAAGTAATTAATAATCCTGTGGCAATAACCCAGTATTTATTAACAAACCGCAGAGGCGCAAAGGACACAGAGGAAATTCTCTCTGCGCCCTCTGCGTCTGGGCGGTTCATCCATCCTTCCGCAATCAAGCCATTCACGGCAACTATGGCCGCCGTCACAGTATTAGGCCCAGAGAGTTGGCCAAGGTGTAGAATAACGAGATTATGCGGACTTTGGGTGTAAGCCAGGGAACTCCACCACAGAGGCCCGGCACTCCATAGACTCTCTAAACCGCACCAGACGGCTGTACCAATCAGTATACGTAGCCACGGTTTTTGCCCACCCAGGCGAACCATCACAGCCGCCCAAATAGTAACAAATACGCCTCCCAACAGGCTGATAAATCCCCAACAAAAAAGTGTAATTGCCAAGCTCGGCCACCACGGAACGCCCAACCAAGTCATCGGGTGGATTCCCGTAATCCAGGACAGGGCGATACCGTGATAAGCGATACCCCAGAGGAGAGCAGGGGGAGATTGGTTTTTCTGTTTGGCATAACCAACAACTAGCACCCAGAGGGGAGCTAGGGCAATCCAGGCTAAGAACCATGCACCTACAGGGGCGACGGTTAGCCCCATTAAAATGCCGCTAGCTAAGGCAATTAAGTAAGGGAGTAAGGCGGTTAACCTCTCCCCCTGCTTTTTATTCAGCTTCTTCTGCATCGACAGCATCAGGTGGAACTATTGCCACTCCGGTAATAGCGTCATCTTCATCTAAACGCTGCACTCTCACTCCAGTAGCCGATCGCGATTGGATAGAAATCGCATTCAATGCTTGACGGATGATAATACCGCGATTCGTCACCATCATCATTTCATCATCATCGTCGTTTACAATGCGTAGGGTTGCCAACTTGTCTTTGTTTTTGCGGTTTTTGAACTTGGTTGCCATTAAACCCTGACCAGCACGATTTTGCAGCCGGAACTGGGCAACTGGTACGCGTTTACCATATCCTGCCATTGTAATTACCAACACCCAAGGTCCTATACTGCCATTGCCAGATACTTCTGCGGATTCTTCATTAATTTCGATAGTTTCGATAGTTTCGATATCTTCTGTTTCGATGGTTTCGATGGTTTCGATATCTTCTGCTTCGATAGTTTCGATGGTTTCGATATCTTCAATTTCGACTTCTGTTTCCAAAGTTGCAAGAATTGCTGCGGGTAGAATATCCATACCCACCAGCTCATCTTTATTTTTGAGTTTCATGGCTTTCACCCCACGAGTCGCCCTACTTAAAGGACGCAATTGTTCGTGGTTGCACCGGAAATGAATCGCCATCCCGTGACGAGAACCAATGATTACACTGTCCTCTGCTTTCGCGCGTCGCACCCAGCGAAGTTGGTCGCCTTCTTCTAAGGAAATAGCAATCAAGCCATTGGCGCGAATGTGGCTAAAGGCTGCCAATGCAGTTTTCTTGATATTGCCGCCTTTGGTGAGCATGACCAAATATTCTTCGTTGCTAAACTCGTCAACGGGTACAATCGAAGTGATTTTTTCCTCTTTGGGAATCGGTAGCATTTGGACAATTGGTGTGCCGCGACTGGTACGCGAACTCACTGGAATTTGATACGCTCTCAGGCAGTAAACGACACCACGCTGGCTAAAGAATAAAATACTGTCGTGATCGCAGCAAGTCAAAAAATGCTCAACGGTGTCATCATCTTTGACCTTGGCTGCGGCTTTACCTCTGGTAGCACGGCTTTGCGCTTCAAAGGTGTTGACTGGCATCCGTTTGATGTAACCTTGCTCTGTAACTAAAATGATCGCTTTTTCATTGGCAATTAGGTCACGGTCATCTAATTCCCCTTCCCCTGGTAAAATCACCGTGCGCCGGGGTGTGGCGAAGCTAGTTTTTAGTTGCGCGACTTCGGTTTCAATGATTTCTAGCACTCTCTCCCGTCGTGCCAAAATATCTTGCAAGTCGGTAATCTTCGTTTGTAATTCCTCGTGTTCCAGACGAATTTTGTCTGCTTCTAAGGCAGTCAAGCGCCGTAATTGCATCTGCAAAATCGCATCTGCTTGCACTTCCGAGAGTCCGTAAGTTGTGATTAATTCGCCTTTAGCTGTGGGCGCATCTGGTGCATGGCGAATCAAGACAATAATTGGATCTAACTGGGAAAGGGCAATTAATAACCCTTGCAGGAGATGGTCGCGTTCCTCAGCTTTCCGCAGTTCGTAGCGGGTGCGTCTGACAATGGATTCGATCCGAAAATCCAAGAAGACGCTTAAAAACTGCTTGAGGGTGAGTACTTGGGGTTCGCTATTCACCAACGCCAGCATATTTGCGCCAAAGTTGGCTTGCAGTGGCGTTTGCTTGTAGAGGTTGTTTAAAACGACGCGAGGATAAGCATCACGCTTGAGTTCGATGACAACTCGCATCCCGTCGCGATCGCTTTCATCCCGGATATCTGCAATCCCCTCTAGACGCTTTTCGTTCACCATTTCGGCGATTTTTTCAATCAGCGCCGCTTTGTTGGTTTGATAGGGCAATTCGGTGATGATAATTGCTTCTCTATCTGGCCGTCCTCGCTGTTCAACGGTTTCAATGTTAGCTACACCACGCATGGTAATGGAACCCCGCCCGGTGGTGTAAGCTTCTCGAATGCCAGATGTCCCCAAAATCTGCGCCCCAGTGGGAAAGTCGGGGCCTTGGACATACTGCATTAATTCGAGATCGGTAATTTCTGGATTGTGGATCACTGCCACCAAAGCATCAATCAATTCGCCCAAATTGTGGGGGGGAATGTTGGTTGCCATGCCCACGGCAATCCCAGAGGAACCGTTGAGCAATAATTGGGGAATCCGGGCCGGTAAAACTGTCGGTTCTTGCTGAGAACCGTCGAAGTTATCGGCAAAGTCTACAGTTTCCAATTCGATGTCGTGCAGTAGACCAGCACTAGTTAGAGCTTGCAAGCGACATTCTGTGTATCGCATTGCGGCTGGCGGATCGTTGTCTACCGAACCAAAGTTACCATGCCCGTTAACCAAGGGCGATCGCATCGAAAAATCCTGCGCCATCCGCACTAGGGCATCATAGACTGCCGTATCGCCGTGGGGGTGATATTTACCCAGCACTTCCCCAACTACACGGGCGCATTTTTTGAAAGGGCGATCGTGGAGCAGACCTAGCTCGTGCATTGCGTAGAGAATGCGACGATGCACAGGTTTTAGACCATCCCTGGCATCTGGCAGCGCCCGACCCACTATCACGCTCATGGCGTATTCCAGATAAGACTGCGACATTTCGGTTCGCAAGTCTATCGGGATAATCCTCTCCTGTGAGGTTGTCATAACCTAAAAATCTCCAAAAATCGTAGATTTTAGCTTGTTTACTCAACAAAGCGCAAAATTATCCTAAATTGCTCTTGAATAATTGCTATATTTTGATACAATCTTAGCATATATTGCTTTTTTTTGCCTGGTCAGCTAACCCAATTATCTAGCAAATAAATAGTATAATTAATTACGATTAAAAAGTTCTTAGTTGGTTAACGAGAGCAGCGAACTGAAAGCTTGCTTAATGCAAATTTACCTAACTTGAAATATGACGCGGTAAATTTAAGATAACAATACAAATTGCCTTTATAAGCTTTTGATTTTATAACCGTAATTTACTCAAAATTACGGCGTTGCTAAATTCAGGTATGAAAATTATTTTGCGTGATTTGAAAAACTTTGTAGAGACGTTGCATTGCAACGTCTCTACATCAAGATTCATATATCTAATCAGCAATGCCCAAATTACCTTTTTTTGGCAAAGGTATTAATATGTTCTACATCTTAATACCTAAAAACCTAAGCAATCAGACTGAAATTACTACTACTCAGAGTAATATCAGGATTCCCTAAACGAGCAAACTCAAACACTGTTCCTGTACCCAGAATATTGCCATCCCGGTTATAGAATAAACTGCCACTATTTTGACTAAAGACAATACGCGCATTACTAGCGTTGACAAATTGATCATTAGTGACAACTGAAAAGTTAGTTAAAGCCTGTCCCACAGTATTAGTAACAGTATTGAATGTGGTTTTACTCAGCACAATTTGGTCTTGTCCCGCTTCAAACTCGGTGATGTAATCAACACCTAAGCTTGTGCTAAAAACCCCACTACTTTGGAATACATATTTATCATTACCGATTCCTCCAGTCAGAATATCATCACCCAGTCCTCCTAAGAGTTGGTCATTACCGATTCCACCTGTGAGAATATCATTACCATTACCTCCTTGAAGGGTGTCATTTCCTGCTAACCCTTGCAGTTGGTCATTTCCGTCACCGCCAATCAAAGTGTTATTCAGTGTATTACCAGTGAGACGGTCATTACCTGCGCCACCCGTTGCATTTATCGTCGGGCTATTGCTGAGGTTGATGTTAATAGAGGCAGAATCGTCATTAGTAATAGTTCCGGTTAAGGTTGTTGTAGTGCCGATGGTGTAACGAGTGCTTGCTGCTAGAGTGATAGCAACTGTTTCATTACTTTCAACAGTGGTGTCTGCTGTCGGGTCAATGGTTAGGGTTTTTGTACTACTTCCGGCTGCAAAGGTAATTGTTCCGGTGGTAGCTGTAAAGCTGGCTGCACCTGTTTGAGTGTAGTCGGTGTTTAAGGTAGCTGTGCCAGAAACGCTATAGTTCACAGTTAAGGCATTGGTGGTGCTGCCGGTGCGGGTGAAGGTGTAAACTAGGTTAGTGGTGCCATCTTCAGCGACACTAGGGGGACTTCCTACGGCGAGAGTGATATTTGGGTTAGGATTTGTAATATTGACTAACTGTAGGGAATAGTTGGAGTTGACGTTGTTGGAGTTTTGACCAATTCCAACATAGTAATTTCCTGCCTGCAAAGTTCTAGTAACTTGGCTGTTACGACCATTACCAGCAACATCAGAATAAAGTTCCTCTCCGGTATCAATCAATCCATTATTATTCTTGTCGTAATAGATTTTGGCATAGAGATAGTTTTGAGTCACTCCACTCAAGTAAAGTAATATCATTTGTGCCTGTCAGGGAGAATTTGTAGTAATCTAGTGGGTCTACACTCCCGACAAATTCTGTGATAGTCCTATTACCAGTCAGAGTGCCAATATTGTAAGCAGTGGTGAATGTGTTCCCAGGATTGGAGGGAATCGATGCAGGTGCAGATGTGGCTGCTAACTGTAGGGAATAGCTGGAGTTGACGTTGTTGGAGTTTTGACCAATTCCAATATAGTAACTCCCCGCTCCTAATGTTGTGGTAATTTGACCGTTTCGACTGGAACCAGAAATCTCAGAGTAAAGT
>NZ_JBGTFY010000407.1:0-9336 GCF_041747015.1 Nostoc sp. | reverse complement strand
GGAATTACCCATACCCAATGCCCATGTCCCATCATGTGATTAGTGGCATAGTAATGGCTACATGTCGCTCCCAAGGGGTCATAACCACTGTGAAAAATTGTGCGATCGACATTTTTCACCCTTACCCATGCTGAACCATTGTTAACACCATATAGTTCTTCAGAATCAAAGATAATATTATCAGTTTTGCGCCCAATAATAAACTTACGACCAGCAGCATCGATAACATGTTTGGCTTGAAGTTCTAAATACTTATCGCCCACTTTCACTTTCACAGTTTTGAGAGCATCACCAGGAGTTAAATCAACATCCACTACACGACCATTGTAAAAGCTAGCTCCCATTTGCTTATTCATTTTTAAGACATCCCGCTCGAACTTGGCGCGGTTCATCAAAGTGGAAGCAAGTGAGGGTTGTCGAGTACACCAAATGTGGTGGTAGTCATCAATGGACTCTGTTTTTTCGGGCTGTTTTGCCCAATGAAAATTCAAGCCGTATTTAGGAGGATGATTTTCAATCAAGTAATCATAAAGACCTAACTCTTTACCAAAAAACAGAGTTGAGATTTCTACTGTTGATTCACCAACTTTTAAGTCTTTTTCGGTTCTTTCTTCTGGACGGGGATCGACTAATGCAACTTTGATGTTGGGAATGTTCAGCATCAGGTGGCGAGCTTGAGAAACCCCGGCGATGCCAGCACCCATAATCACAACATCATAAACTTGAGACTGAGTATTATTCATTGACATTTTCCTTTGAATAACTAAACTTTTGATTTGGTAAAATTTTCGGGTTGAGCGTGATGGTGTTTTAGTCAGATTCAGTCTTTGGATAAACTGGTTGTTTGAGGATTAAACACCATCACCATAGTTGATTCCTAACCTTGACAATTGCAAGCAATTGCTGATTAAGCGGACTAGAGATCCTGTACTACTAGAGCCACCATTTTTTCTAGACCTCGTGTTAGTCTCACTGGGAATGTGAGGACTTTAAGTTGACCATTTGAAGCAGCATCTAGGAACAGAACGCTGTCGCCTTCTATACGCTCGATCGCTAAGTTAATGGATTTTGCTTCAGTCGCTTTACGTAAAGCTTCTATAGCCGTCCATATTCGTGTACCAGCATGAGCTACTGAACTCTTACCATTAAGTAACTGTTGCATTAACAGCGATCGGGAATTACTCAGTAAGGCAGTCCAGTCTTGCTGGGTTCGATGTGTCACAGGCTCGATATCACAACCTTGCAGCCCTTGTCCAGCAACGCAAATACAGACACGCTCATCATGGGAAAGAGAAACTACGACTGTTTGTTCTAGTCCATCAACTACTGGTTTTCCAGATTCTGTCCACTTGATCTGGAGGTTTGGTATCTGATTAGCATCGCTATGAAGTAGTTGGCTGATAGTTTTATAGAATATTGGTAGTTCTAGTTCGTGACGATCGCTTGGCGATAGAGCATGTATTCCAGGAATGTAGGCTAAGGAAATTTCTGGAGCCGCAACTCGGAAAAGATGGGCTTGATTGCTCAATTTTCTGCGGAGAATCCACTCATCCCTTTGACTAGGATCAGCCAGTTCTTCAACTGTAGGATTATCCTTGCGATGCTCTAGTATTCGCAATTGATAGCCATTCAGCCTTTCTACAACTTGTCCATCTGCATTCGTGATCAGAACACTATTCTGATATTGTTTGCCTTCTCGACCTTGAGACCTTGTTACCCCGATATAAGAAGAAGCCTCACTATTTGGTTGGTAGATTTCAATGCTATCGATCCTGATTGGTAAGCAAATGTCTTGGGGAATCACAAGCTGTCCAACTTGGAGTAGTGAATCTCTGCAATAAGGATCTCCCAACCAAAATGGCCCTTGTGCCCGATTTAAACTACTTTCCTTACCTTCTGTTGGGAATGAATTTTTTTGTGTTTGGAATACACACTCTCGCGAATTTAGGGCATGAATCTGCTGCAAGCGTTGGAAACTAGATCCTTGGAAGAGCAACCAACTGTAAAGGTCTGACTGTGGTTCGATATCTAGAGGAGACTCTGAGACAGGAATATGCTCTATTGGTGGATTGTTTTCTACACCTAATATAAAAGTAGCAGAAAAATGGTTAATTGCAAATCCTGTTTGTTCTGTCTTGATAGACACATATACTTGTCGCAAAGAATTTTTGAACTCTCGTTCAGGTACTTCTGCACGAATTTCGATGTCTAGTCCTTTGTCCGGATCTACGACGATTGGACGTTCAAGGCGAACATCTTCAATGCGAATGGCTGGCAAATTCTGCTCACCTGTCACATAGACAACCGCTTGCATCATAGCTTCTAAGCCAAACACTGTTGGGAAGAGGTAAGAACCCTTGTAGAGGTGATCTAAAAGGTATGAATCTCGTTCCAAACTGAGGTGCGATCGCGCCACAATTTCTACCCCAGGTTCGCATAGAAGGATTCGTTCCAGAAATTTTAACTCAGCACGAGGTAAGAATCTTTGTGGGTACCAAGTATCTAGACCGCTAGACTCAAAAGCAGATAGAGCTTGCATTGGGGCTGCAATCACAATCCGAGTATCTCCAGGATCATTCTTGATCAGATGCAAAAATCGAGCTACACCCTCATCTTTAGGAATTGCCTGAATTCCCATCTTCGCAAGATGGCGAACGCTTCCCATCCTTGCACCCATCCCGACTTCTTCCCACACACTAAATGCCATTGTGATTACAGCAATTTCTGGGTGTTGAACTTGAAGGCGGCGTAAAATCAAATCGAGTGCTTCATTAGCGAAACCATACCAGGCGTTGCGTTGCATCCCTGTAATCCCGATGACTGATGAGAAACCAGCAAAAAGTTTTAAGGGTGCGTTTGCCAGGGCTTGACACAGATTCAGTACACCTTTGAGTTTAGGTTTGACTTCATCAAATGCCGATTCTGTAGATATTTGCTCTACTAACCGAGGCTTGTTCAGGGCAGCCCCGTGGAGGACTCCTGTGATCTCGCCCAAATCTTGGCGGATTTGTGCAAGCAGAGATGCTAGTGCATCGAAGTCAGAAATGTCACATTCATAATATTGACATGTCAGAGCTTCGGCATTGAATCTTTCAAGAGTGCGGGCTATTTCTGTACTCCCACCTCCACGTCTTTCAAGGTTGCCGTTAGGGTGCGGCGATCGCCCGATCAGCGCCATCCGAACCCCTGTATTCCGAGCTAGCGCTAGGGCGCACTCTGCTGTAATGCCTTTTCCTCCACCAGTTACAAGAATCACATCTTCAGATGACCATGTAACTGAGCGCCTTTGATAGTCTACAGGTTCTTGCACCTGAGGTCGAGGAACATAGCGAGTTAGATGGTTATCATAGCCTACAGACATGTAGACATGTGTGGTGGAGAGTTCTTCAATGGTGCATTCAGCTAGCTTGGTTAGATTTACTGTCGGGGAGAAATCAATTACTCGCACTTTCAGATCAGATCGCTCAAGATGAACACTGGCAGCAAAACCAATTGCACAGCATTGTTCAATATCGGCCAAGGGAGGCTGTGTGCTGAAATTTCCTCCACCAAATTGAATATACGCCACCGTTGTATGTTCGCGGGAACCACGGGCAGCTGGAGGCGGGCTAGCTACGCTGCGTAAGCGTTCAATCATATTAACTAGACGAGTGTCTGTTGACAACTCATTGCTCGTTGTTCGAGGAAGTATAGCAATGAAGTGAGTGAAATCAATGCTTTCAATTAGTGCCTGAGCGCGGGCTTCGACAAAAGATACGGTCTGCACTTGAGATCCTCGACTCTGGAGTTGCTCACACAAGGTCTTTGCTATGTCTAGCTCCCCAGATTCACACAAGAGAAGTACGTTTGCAGTATGCCATTTTTCCTTAGGATGTTTGCCTAAAGTAACTGGTGTAAATTCTTCCACCACTGCCCGAACAATATAATCACGCACC
Organism: Nostoc sp.; assembly: GCF_041747015.1. Lineage (GTDB taxonomy): Bacteria > Cyanobacteriota > Cyanobacteriia > Cyanobacteriales > Nostocaceae > Nostoc. Next base: position 5,401 of record NZ_JBGTFY010000407.1, on the reverse strand, counting down.
TGAGTTTGGTGTTTGTTATCAGGCATTATTACTGGTGAATCAGTTAAGTTTTTTGCTGCGATCGTTTCTTTCAAAGCAACTCCGACGGCTTCTTTCAAAGCAACATTTGACTCATTCCTAGCTGGATATGCCTCTTTCAATACTGTTGTCGCTTTACCATTGTGGTTGCCGTTATTGTTTGGTATAGCCATCCGCAGTGCCTCAGCAACCTCTTGGATAGTTGCGTTGGCTAGAGTTGTCGGGTCAATTAGACCTGCTACACCAATTTCCCTGGCTGCGGTAGCGATTAGTTCTCCGGCTTTAATTGAATCTAGGTTCAAATCATCTAATAGTCTGATTTGCAGCGTCATGCTCTCTTGTGGAAATCCTGTTTGTTGAGCAATCAGACCGATAAGGAGGGTTTCAATAGTAGCAGCTTGGTTACGGTTGACAGGTATACTTGGCTCTGGTGTCAGAGTAGGTACTTGAGGAGGAGAGACATAGGCAGGACTTACTAGGGGAGCTTTATCTGGGTTATTAACAGAAGTAGAAAGCATTGGCAAACTTTGCACATCTGCTCGGATCACTTCTGTGAGAAACTTTCCACGTTGAGAAAAGTAATTGGCAAGCAGATCCCACGGAACTAAGCTTTGTTGAGCAAGGATGGAATCAGCAGAAAACTCAGACATTTGCGGAATTGGAGTTGGACTCACTGTTGATACTTGGAATGGACGTTCCAAAGGGTTCTCAATAAATATGCGTTGGGATGCTGGCACAAAGGGATGGACAAGACGGTTCTCGTAAAGAGCTTTCCAGTTAATTTCACCACCGTGGATAAATAACGCGGCTAGCATTAAGTTCAAATCCTGATCTAGACCGGGTTTCGATTCCACAGGGAGACAAAGTAGCCCATTTGAACCAGCAATATCACTTACTAGACCTGAGAGAACCTTTCCAGGTCCGACCTCTATTAGTAAGTCGCATTTCTGCATTAGTGTTTTCACCAGAGAGACGAAATCCACTTGGGCGATCGCCTGATTGGCAAAATACTCCCGCAATGACTGCCCTAATGCTAACTGTTGTCCGTCTAAGCTTGAGAATAGTGGCACGGTCAACTCTTGGGGTTGATCTGGGATCAGTTCGTGTTGACCTAGATATTCGGCGGCATCTGCAACCAGTTGAGAATGAAAGCCATTGGAAACTGGCAGCCGAACTGTTCGGATATCTGCGGCTATAGCTAGTTCAATGACCTGCTCAACACTCGCTTGTTCACCGGAGATAACTGTTTGCAATGGACTATTGATATTTGCGATGACGACATAGCCACTGACACGATTCAAAAGTTCCTCGGCTGTCTGTTGAGAACAAGTTAAACTTGCCATAGCACCTGGGCGATCGCTTTGGATTGGTGCAGACATGGCCTGTCCTCGAACCCCAGCCAAACACAGGAGAGTCTTTTCGTCAAAGCCACCTGCCGCATAAAAAGCACTCAGTTCTCCCAGGCTGTGGCCAGCAACTGCCGCCGGTTTGATTCCAAGCAGATTAAGGTAGCGTATCCAGAGTAGGGAAGCGAGGCAAATAGCGGGTTGAGCAACTTCAGTTTGTGCAAGCTTGCTTGACCACTCTGCTACCTGTTCTTGATTGGCAGCCCGGTCGAGTGGAACATAAATGTATTCTCGCACCCCTTGGGAGCCAATCTCGCGCAGCCAAATATCTGCCTGCTCTACAAGGTCTTTAGCCCAGCTATATCGATTGTAGAGCGATCGCGCCATATTCAATTTTTGAGAACCTTGTCCGGGAAACAGAAAGCCTATTCTATTGCGGCGAACGGCATTGCCAATCCAAACTTCTTTCTGGGGACTGACAACTACTTCTCCATGAGCAGGGGGCGTTTCCCGCAACAATTTTTCTAGAAGATTCAGATTTTCAATCAGTTCTTGGGAGCTACCTGCAATTACTGTTGCCCGAATTGGCAGTTGCGGTTCTAGTTCGCTGGTCAAATGGGCTGCTAAATCAACTAGTTCGCTCTGGCTCAATCCTTGTGCAATGTTGATTACAGCTAATGTGCGTTGCAGCAAAGCAGAAATGGATGTGGCACTAAGTACAAATATCTCTGTATCCTGATGAGAAACGAGCAAAGCCCGCTCTTTTATGGATGGTTCGAGATCAGCGGCTGGAGCATCGCCAGATTCCAAAGTAATGTGGCAATTAATCCCACCGAATCCCATAGCCGAAACCCCTGCACGTAAAATATCAGTCTGGTTTCGCACTTCTCCTTGGAGGATGGGGTAGAGACAGCGAGCAGAAGTCTCAAATACTGGGTTCGGCTGCTTACAACCGGCTATTGGTGGCAAAATCCGGCGGTTGACACCGATGATCGCTTTAATCAGAGCACCAATCCCCGCAGCCGCTTTGGTATGACCGACGAGGGATTTAAAGGAGGTGACACCACAGGTGCGCTCGCTCGTCTCACCGTCCAAACTCATGGCCAGAGCAATACCTTCAAGTTCTACGCGATCGCCGACAGATGTACCAGTACCATGCCCTTCAATGAAATCAACAGAATGTGCGCTGTAACCAGCTCGCTGATATGCACGGTGCAAAGCCATTGCTTGTCCTTCACGACTAGGTGCGGTGAGTCCACCTTTGCCGTCAGACGATATCCCCCACCCATTCAACACTGCATATACATAGTTGCCGTCGGCGCGAGCATCTTCTAAGCGTTTCAAAACAACAAAACCACATCCCTCACCTGGTATAAATCCACTAGCCCTTTGGTCGTAAACTGTCATATCTTGATGAGTCAGGGCACCAGTCTTGGCAAATCCAATCAGTTCAAAGGTGTCCAGGCTAATATCTACACCACCAGCAAAGGCAAGGTCTAAGTCTTTATTGGTCAAAGCGGTAGCAGCGTTAGCTACTGCAAGTAATGATGAAGAACAGGCACCATCTACTGTATAACCGCCACCATGAAAGTTAAAGAAATTGCAGATTCTCCCAGCGATCGTATTGGAAAGATTACCTGATAGCGTGTCCTCAGTAATTGGCGAGAACACAGACTTGTAATAATCCTCCATAGTTTCTGCCAAAGAGTCTATAACTTGCGATGGTAAACCCTTTGCCTCTGATGCCGCTACCAAGGCACGCCGGACATAAGGCCAGCGCAATCGCACGTTGGTAGACCTTGAAAACTCCCCTGTCATTGTGTTTCCTAATAAAACACCAGTACGTTCAATAGGAATACTTGTACGGGTATAGCCAGAATTCTCTAAAGCTTGGATTGCAACTTCTAAAGCCAGCCAGTGAGCAATATCTGCGGTGTCTACAACTTTTTTGGGAATGCGTTTACTAATCCAGTCAAACTCAAACCCATCAATGACAGCCATACGACTTCCGTAGGTCTTGTCTGGGACAGTCGAATCGGGATTGTAATACTGGGAAAGCGGTAATCGCTGATCTGGTGTTCGGCGAAACTCTTGGCGTCTGGCAAGTATATTTTCCCACAATTGTCCTAAATTTCGTGCACCAGGATACCAACAGCCCATTCCAATAACTGCAATAGCAGGAGCTTCATTTTGTATGTTCATAGTTAGGAGAAGTCAATACGACTAAATAGATAAACTGAGGAAAAGAACTTGATTGAGAATCAAATGTCTATCGAAAACTAGTTCATTTTGTTTTTGAGCCTCTTACTGATAGAGCTTTATTTACTCTTCAAGCTGATCTCTAAAAATTTCGTTTTTATTACAAAACTTTACATTAACTAAATAATAGGGGTATGAGTATCATCGGAACAGAAAACCGAGTTAAGCTTAAAAGTCTTATCCTATAAGGATTTTCTTGAGGGTTGTAGTAGCTGATTTTTCAAGTCACCAGATAGCTGCTTAATGATAAAACAAGGTTTCAGCGTTTAAATACTTTTGTATTATTCATGTAATAACGCTTATCCCGGTTTTCTGTTCCAATGGTACTAATACCCCTAGTTGAAACAAACTCTGATTTACCAGTGGCGTGGCTGGGATCAATCATAATGGGTAAGTGAGTCAGCGATCGCAATACTGGGATTGCAGATATATCTAGGGTATATAGATAGGCTTTGTTGCAAATCAGAGACCTATCTTTTTCTACCACAAAACGTTACAAGCTTGACATACAAAGCTTTTTAGCCTATTTCGTCTCCCCTTCAGAGTAAATAACTAAATTATATATTTTATAGTTTACATTAAAAACATATTTAGATTAAACTCGTAATTATCAATATATCAGGACTAGGTTAAGAATTGATGTAATTTAAGATAAATTTTTGTAACTAGTCGTATAGCAGGGGCAAATGCACGTGATTTCTGTAATACTTACCAGATAACTCACCATTATTGTAATCAAGAATTAATTGATGAAATAATTGAGTAAAAAATCAGATTAGTATTTTAAATACTGAGACTAAAAACTAAAATTTTTATCCAACAAGGTTTTTATTTTAAACTTAGATTTGGATACTCACATAAACTAGAAATATATTAAATAAACTAAGATTTTGTTAATAATAGGTAAAATCCTATGATAATTTTTCTCTAAAATAAAAAACGTAGATTTTACTGTTTTATTAAATATTTGTCAAAAGATAATTTTATTTAAATATTGAGGAAGGAGCAAGATGTCAATATATCTGTAGACGAGTTTGATCAATACCATGCCCAAAAAGATCCATCATCAAGCCAAATATGGCGATACAATACTTGTAGCCCGAATAGCCAAGCGCTCGCCAATCAACTCAAAGCTCTACTAACCTCATCAAGCAAGGTACAATGAACAATTGAAAATGAGCGTTCGCATTTGGAATTTGATATTAATTAAAAACTAACTCGCTTGCTAGCAAGAAAAATAGTAAGCGTTCAGGGGGTGTAAAAAAGGCAAAAAACAACTCCCAAAATCAAGTAATAAAATTAAGCAGCTTTCAACAAATCAGATCATCAGAAGAAGTAGTAGCTTCTGGAAGTAAAGAAGGAAGAGTTTGACCACCACGAGCAGCAACAACAGCCTGAGTCATAAACTCCAAAACATTACGCTTTTGAGACTTGAGGGTTGTAACTACAGTTAACATCCGAGCCACAAAAACACTACCAGTCTTGGTTTGAGAGCCAAAACTAGTCCGTCGCCAGATGACAGCAGGACGAATAGCTCGTTCAGCAGCATTATTAGTGGGTTCGACACCAACAGTTGTCACAAACAACCACATCGCCGACTCAACTTTGAGCAGTTGACGACAAGTGCGAACTGTTTTTCATCAGTGAGAGGTTAAGATAATTGCACATTTGTCAAGAGGGTGCAGGAAAAGGCGATAAATCTAGCTTTGAGACTGGCTTTCGGAGGTATTTAACCACACCTAAGTCTTGATTCTCTGGGGAAGCGAAGTACAAAATCT
>NZ_JBGTFY010000406.1:0-26878 GCF_041747015.1 Nostoc sp. | reverse complement strand
GTTGAGTGAATTTTTTCAACCCAAAGAAGGCGAGTCAATAGCTGTGCTGCTAAATACCACCAGTTTTTCTCTAGCACGTTTGGAAAGCGAAACACCCCAAACCGACTTGTGGCAAAAATTAGATGTGCCTGTGTTGCAGGTAATCCTGAGTGGCGGTTCAATTGAGCAGTGGGAGTCACAGTTTCAAGGGCTTTCTCCCCGTGATATTGGGATGAATGTGGCACTACCAGAAGTAGATGGGCGGATTATTACTCGTGCAGTGTCTTTTAAAGCAGTGCAAACTCGTAATCCTCATTTAGAGACAGATGTGGTAATTTATGAACCAGTGAGCGATCGCATCGAGTTCGTTGCTAAACTAGCAGCAAATTGGGCGCGTCTGGGTTCTAAACCACCCCAAGAGCGGCGAATTGCCCTAATTTTGGCAAACTACCCCAACCGAAATGGCCGCCTTGCTAATGGTGTGGGACTAGACACCCCAGCTAGTTGTGTAGAAATCCTGCAAGCTTTACATCTGGCTGGTTATCAAGTAGAAAATCCACCTGCTCAAGGAGACGAGTTGATTCAACGCCTGACAGATGGCGTAACCAATGATCCCGAAGGTAGAGAATGGCGTTCAGTACAGCAAAGTGTCTCTTGGGAAGACTATCAACAGTATTTTGCATCTTTGCCGCCAGCAGTGCAGCAAGGTATTAGTGAAAGGTGGGGAGTGGGGCATGAGAACAATCAAAGCCTAATGCCCGTTTCTGGAATTCAACTCGGCAACGTTTTTGTGGGAATTCAGCCAGCAAGGGGTTATGATAATGACCCCAGTTTGAATTATCATGCGCCGGATTTAGAACCAACCCATGATTATTTAGCTTTCTATTATTGGGTAAGAGAATGCTTTGGTGCTGATGCTGTGGTTCATGTAGGAAAACACGGAAATCTCGAATGGCTACCGGGTAAAAGTGTGGCTTTATCGAGTAATTGTTATCCAGAAGTAGCTTTCGGCGCACTTCCCCACTTATATCCGTTTATTGTGAATGATCCTGGTGAAGGTTCCCAAGCTAAACGTCGCGCTCAGGCGGTGATTATAGATCATCTAACGCCGCCAATGACTCGCGCCGAACTCTACGGTTCTTTGCAACAGTTAGAAAATTTAATTGATGAGTATTATGAAGCGGACAGTCTAGATCCTTCCCGTTTGCCAATGATTCGCGATCGCATCCGCGAACTGGTAATTAAAGAAAATCTCCATTTAGATTTGGGAATCCAAAATCAAACAGAAATTTTTGATTCGGAATCTCTAATTTTGAATTCTATCGGCGGCTATCTTTGTGAATTGAAAGAAGCTCAAATCCGCGATGGGTTGCACATTTTTGGGCAATGTCCCCAAGGACGACAGCTACGAGATTTAATAGTAGCGATCGCTCGCATACCCAATCGCTATTCTTCAGGTATTACCCGTGCCATAGCTCAAGATTGGGGTTTAGACTTCGACCCCCTCACAGCAGATTTGTCAATGAGTAGTGGCCAATGGTCGATAGTCAATGGCACAGAATGCCGTACCCTCGGTGATATCGTCGAAGTCCTAGAAGAAGACGCCGCCCTTTTAGTAGAACAACTCCTAACTCCTAACTCCTCACTCAGCACTCAGCACTCTTCACTCAGCACTGTTTTAGAGTGGATAAGCGATCGCTTACTTCCAGCTTTACAACAAACCCATCAAGAAATTACTTACTTATTACACGGACTTGATGGCGGTTATGTCCCAAGTGCACCATCTGGCGCACCCACCCGCGGCCGCCCGGAAGTTCTACCAACAGGGAGAAACTTTTATTCTGTCGATATTCGCGCCATTCCCACAGAAACAGCTTGGGATATCGGTAGAAAAGCCGCCGAAACCTTAGTAGAATATTACACTCAAGAGCATGGTGAGTATCCCAAAACACTAGGTTTATCAATGTGGGGAACTGCCACCATGAGAACAGGCGGTGATGATATAGCCGAAGCCTTGGCTTTACTCGGAGTCCAACCTGTGTGGGATGGTGCAGCGCGGCGAGTCGTGGATTTTGAAATTTTGCCCCTAGCGATTTTGGGGCGTCCCCGTGTAGATGTCACCTTGCGAATTTCGGGATTCTTCCGGGATGCTTTTCCCAACTTAATTGACTTATTCGCTCAAGCAGTATCAGCAGTTGCAAACTTAGATGAACCGCCAGAACAAAACCCCCTTGCAGATACAGTTCGCCAAGAAACTGATTTGTGGACAAGCCAAGGTTTAAGTTTAGAAGAAGCAGTGGTGCGATCGGGCTATCGCATCTTTGGCTCTCGTCCAGGTGCTTATGGTGCCGGACTTCAAGGTTTAATTGAATCGCAAAACTGGACAGATGACGAAGATTTAGCTCGCGCCTACATCAACTGGAGTTCTTACGCCTACTCTTCAGGAAACGGCGCAGAGGAAGCAACAGTAACATCTCCATCATCCCCAGTCTCCAACCCCGAAGCTTTTGAGCAACGCTTGGCGAAAATGCAAGTTGTCCTGCATAATCAAGACAACCGTGAACATGACCTGCTCGATTCTGATGATTACTACCAATTCCAGGGTGGCTTAACAGCGGCGGTGCGTTCTCTACAGGGGAAAAATCCTCAAACTTATTTTGGTGATAATTCCATACCCGCCCAACCACGAGTCCGTCAACTAAAAGAAGAAATCGCAAGGGTGTATCGTTCTCGCGTAGTTAATCCCAAGTGGATTGCCGGAGTCATGCGCCACGGTTACAAAGGCGCCTTTGAAATGGCAGCGACGGTAGATTTTTTATTCGCCTACGATGCCACAGCTAAATGTGTCGAAGATTATATGTATCAAGGCATAGTAGAGGCTTATTTGCTCGATCCTGTTGTCTCGGAATTTATTCAAGAAAAGAACCCTTATGCTCTGCGTGATATTGCTGAAAGATTATTAGAAGCACACAAGCGCAATTTGTGGGAGGATGTAAATATAGGAACATTAGAGACTTTAAGAAACCTAGTACATCAAGCTGAAGCAGTTATCGAAGAAAAATCAACGGTGTAAGAAACAAATATGGAAAATCTTGCGTATTTGCATCTAGCTTTCGCCTACGAAGACAGCACACCCAGTGAATTGGTCTCCCTCAGTTCTTTGTTTAAGGACGCAGCTGCACCAGACTGGAAACGGCTTTCTGGTAGGGCTTGGAAGTATATGTTGCCCCTGGCTCTGTCTTTGTCTATTCTTGGCGCCCTCAGCAGCGTCATGGCACTGGAAAAAGGCGATCGAGGCCCTTCTGTCAGAAATCTCCAACAACAGTTGAAAGCAGCAGGTTTTTACCAAGCTGGTGTCACTCAAATCTATGATGTATCCACAGAAGACGCTGTGCGGCGCTTCCAAAGATCTGCTGGTTTACGAGTGGATGGCATTGTTGGAGCAAGCACCCTGCAAAAACTAGAAAGCTGGCAAGGCAAAAAGCCCAGTGCTACGACAATACAAACTAAAAAAACCAGCGCTGCGACTACACAAGCTAAAAAGCCCAGTACTACTAATTCAGCTAGTTCAGCAACCACCCAGCGCCGCAATTCCAACTACCTTGCGAAGGGGGATGAAGGTGGAGATGTCAGGGTTTTACAAGAACGGTTAAGAGTCGCAGGCTTCTATTACGGAAACGCCACTGGGATATTTGGCCCGATTACCGAAGAAGCTGTCAAGCGGTTCCAAGATTCTTATAAATTAGACGTTGATGGCATTGTCGGTCCAGCAACATTAGGTAAATTGCCAGTAGTTGGCATTGGTGATGGAGAAGAGGCTCCCAAAAAGGTAGTCAATCGAAATAAACTCCGCATTGGCGATCGCGGTGAGCCAGTTAGAATTATTCAAGAACAATTGATCCAGGCAGGATATTTAGAGGGAGAGCCAAATGGCTACTATGGCCCCTACACTGCCGATGCTGTACGGAGATTTCAGGCAGCTAATTTCTTATCAGCAAGTGGCGTTGCTGGCCCAACTACCCGATCTAAGTTATATGGCTCAGTTAATACTGCTAGCAAAAGCGAATTTAATACCCTAGAAATCCAAACGCGACTACGGGAACGGGGTTTTTATAAAGGCAAGCTGAACGGTGTGATGGCAGATGACACCAAAAAAGCGATTAAACAAGCCCAGGAATTCTACGGCATCAGTCTCAAGGATCTAAAAAGCGGACGCTTTTAGCATCCGCTTTGGTTTTGTTACCATCAGTCCCCAACGGCTTACTTGCCTCCATTAACAGCAAATTACGAACTGCTCAAAATTGCATTTATTGGTTAATTTGAGTAGTTTCACTTAATTATCGAACCAAGTGCTAAAGCGGCATCAGTGCGCGTTGGCACTTGGGACACACTGCATGGATGGTCATTTGACAGTCAAGTAGGTGAAAGCCCTCTTTTTGAGCGGTTTTCGCCCCAATTTTTAAAATTGAGTCATTTTTAAACTCAATAGTTGAGTTGCATCTAACACAAATTAGGTGATGGTGATGATGGGGATAGGGCTGGTTGATCTCATAATGCTTATGTCCCTCGCCTAGCTCTAATTCCCGTAAAAGTCCCATTCTTGCCATCAACTTCAAAGTCCGATAAATAGTTGACAGACTGATCCCTTCACCATCAGTTTCTAGCCGATGATAAAGATCCTCCGCACTCAGATGTTCACCTTGCGGAAGTTCTTGAAAAATGTGTAGAATTGTCTCGCGCTGGGGAGTTAAACGCCAACCTCGTTCGTTCAGTTCTGCCTTAAGTGAAGTAGTTGTGTAGACAGTCATATTAATATTTCTCAACAAAGCTCGTTAATTGAGAATATAACAAATATTTGGAGCGATTTGCAACAATCACTGCTTATTGACAATCTTTACTAAATGCTAAACAAAAATTTATTAAATCTTAATCAAAAATCAGCTGTATATTTAATTTGCATATAGTTAATGGTCAGGATGCTTGCCACAATTGCATCTTTTGATTTGAAATTTTGAATGAGTGAATTTTGAATTGCTTAGTTGATCCCCATCTTCAAGATATCTGAGCAAAGGTTTGGGGAAACTCTTGTACAACTAAATGCAAATTATTTGCTATAAGTTTCTAAGAGGCCTTTGGTATCGGGGTCAAATCAGTCCTTTATCTCTAGGCATTTGTCAAGTACAGTTTTCTAATGACAAATGACTAACTTAATGTGAGTTCGACGGCTCATATAGCAATACGCTTGGGTTAAGGCTAAAAACTAAAACTGGTGTAGGTTGGGGAGCCACTGCATTGGGCGGCTCTGCCGACTTGAAGCAAGTGGCGTTTGAGGAACGAAACCCAACATTATTAACCATTTGTTGGGTTTCGCTGTTGCTCAACCCAACCTACTATTTTTCTTAACTAAACCATATTGGCTTATATAGTGTCCGCCTAATTAACTGAATCAAAAGACCTCTAAGAGGTTTTACTAAGCAAAATCGTCCCTCTCCGACTCGGAAAGGGACAGACTTAAACTTTAGTTGAAGGCAGAGAGAGGTTCGTCGAACTCACGTTAAGTTAGAGACTCCAAATAGTCGCGGATGAGGTTGCGGCGCTTTGGTTGACGCAGCTTTTGCAATGCCTTGGATTCTATTTGTCGGACTCGTTCCCGCGATAAATCAAGAGCGCGTCCAATTTCCGCTAAAGAGTAAGGATGACCATCTGCCAAACCAAACCGCATCAAAATTACGTCGCGCTCCCGACTAGTTAAATCTGATAGAAGATGATGCAAGTCTCTTTGTAAAGATTCTCGCATTAACATCTCTTCTGGAGTTACGCTGTCAGTCTCCAGTAATTCGCCTAACTCAGTATCTTTATCCTTGCCTACCTTCGTTTCTAAAGAAATAGAGCGAGGAACCCGTAACAAAACTTCTCGTACTTGAGTAGGTGTCATCTCTAACTCAGTAGCTAAATCTTCTAAAGTCGGAGTGCGACCTTTTTCTTGAGCAATTTTGCGCTGGGCTTTCTTGATTTTGTTTAACTTTTCGGTAATATGTACAGGTAGGCGGATTGTGCGACTAGAAGTTGCGATCGCTCTTGTAATTCCCTGACGAATCCACCAGTAGGCATAGGTACTAAAGCGATAACCCTTAGTTGGGTCAAACTTTTCTACAGCCCGCTCCAAACCTAATGTGCCTTCTTGGACTAAATCCAACAATTCCAAACCGCGATTTTGATACTTTTTAGCAACAGACACGACCAGGCGAAGATTAGCCTTGATCATGTGTTCTTTGGCCTGGAGTCCTTGGGACTGAACTTGTTCCAATTCTTCTACTGTCAACTTGGCGATTTCAGCCCAGCGACGTTTGCCATCTGCCAAAGTCGGCCTAAGATCCGATAAAATTATACCAGCAGTGGCAGCCCACCTTTCCAAAGATGGGCGATGTCCTAGTTCGGAAGTCAAACGCTCTTGAACTTCAACTAACTGGAGATAGGGCATGATCACTTCATCCCCAAGCTTTGCGGCGTTAGCAAGGACTATCCGCATCCGCAAGTAGCGCTGAACTTTTTGAGCTTCTGAAACCTCTTCATCTCGCCCTAACAACCGAACCCGACCAATTTCCTGAAGATATAGACGTACTAGGTCTGTACTACGACGGTTAGTGTTAGCTGCAAAGTTAGCATGGTCAGCAGAAGCCATCTCCAGCTCGTGTAGATCATCTACCGATAACTCAGTCTCATCACCCGTGAGATCCGAGTCCAAAACCTGGCGGGACTTTCTGGTATTGTAGGCGGCATCCGCATAAAAAGATGTTGCTGGCATAAAGCGTCTCAATGGCTCCAGGTAACAATAGATTACGGTCAGCTTAGAATTACGGTCAGCTATTCAACTGTTGCTATTGTTCCCGTGATTTACGATGAACTAACACGGTTAAAGGTTCCATTACAATTTTTTTTAGAAATTAACTGTAATGGTTTTATTGGATACAGTATTACTGAACTTAATCGGCTGCTAAATTTTTGATTGAACCAATAGCTGTTCAAATCCGCAGCTAGGCTTTCAATATTTCAACTACTTAGTTAACATTTCAACCTTGATGGTTCTTGATAGTTATTTTTGTAACACGGTATAAAGATACATCACTGAATATCATGTTTATAATTGGCATAGTCACATTTACATGGCTATGAAAGTAATATCCTGACGATTTACCAATTTTTTCTCAGGATTATTTAGTAATAAGTTTAACTAATAGATAACGAGGAAGTGATTAGTATTAATGGCAAAATGCTATCCAGTTTGAGCGGCTCGTAGTTTATGCTTTAGCGAAGACAGCGCAACCTACGAACAATCTACACCTCTCAATTATTTATTGACAGACTACTAACTAATAGTTGTACTCTGGCTTAATATCTCGCAGCATCAGTTCATCAAGTGCTTGTCGGGGTGTGATTTCACCTTGAAGTAGCCGATAAACTTGCTCGGTAATTGGGAGAGTAATGTTTTGTTGCTTGGCTCGTTGCATCAAAACCCGACAAGTGTTCACTCCCTCAGCAGTTCCCTGTAAATTTGCGAGAGTTTCTGTAAGTGTCTTACCACCAGCTAGCTGGTAGCCAACTTGGTAATTGCGACTTAAGGGACTATTGCAGGTTGCTAACAAATCTCCTAGACCCGATAAACCATAAAATGTTTCTGTCTTTGCACCCCAGTCGTTACCGATGCGAACCATTTCTGTAAGTCCACGGGTGACTAAAGCAGCTTTGGCATTGGTTCCTAGTTGTAAACCATCGCACACCCCAGATGCGATCGCAATGACATTTTTTAGTGTTCCTCCCAGTTCCACCCCCAATGGATCGGGATTGGTATATACCCGGAAACGATGAGAAGAAAATACTAACTGCACTGCTTCCGCAGCCGTGGGAATATTACTCGCTACCACCGTAGCTGCTGGTAATTCTAGCTGAATTTCTTTCGATAAATTAGGCCCTGACAAAACAACTACTGCATGGTTAGGGAATACTGTTTGCCAAATTTGCGACGGCGTGCAGGTGCTTTGGGGGTCTAAGCCTTTCGTCGCCGTGACAAAAATTGTCTCTAAAGAAAGGGGGAAAGACTGGACTTGGTAAGCAACATCTCTCACACCAATCATTGAGATAGCAGACAAGACTATTTGGACATCTTGCAGCACTGTTTGGAGAGTTTGGGAACCTTGACGCGACCAGACACGCACCTCATGACCATTCGCCGTTGCTAGATTTGCTAGAGATGCACCCCAAGCACCTGCACCCAGAATTGCTACAGATTTTGAATTTTGAATTTCGGATTTTGGATTAGTCATTACTCAAGAGTCAAAAGTCTCCCTATTTCTCCATTTCTTCACTCGCCAATCTAAAATTGGCTGCGGGGGTAACGTTCCATTAATTCCCTGACTTTTTCTGCATGATATGAGCTTCTTGTCAACGGTGAAGAAACAACTTGTAAAAATCCGATTTCTTCGCCGAATGCCTTCCAAGCAGCAAATTGTTCGGGGTTGACAAATTCATTTACTTGCAAGTGTTTTTGACTGGGTTGGAGGTATTGCCCGATTGTCAAAATGTCGCAATCCACAGTTCGTAAGTCTTGCATGACTTGGCGGATTTCTGTATCAGTTTCACCGAGTCCAACCATGATGCCGGATTTAGTGTATGTGCTCTTGAGAAGTTGGCGAGTTCGCTGCAATAATTCTAATGTGCGATCGTAGTTTCCTTGGGGACGCACCCGGCGATATAAGCGGGGAACAGTTTCCGTATTGTGGTTTAATACCTCTGGCGCAGCTTGTAAAATTATCTCTAGAGCATCCCAATTACCGCACAAGTCAGGAATTAGCACCTCAATTGTGGTTTTGGGTGAGACTGAGCGAACTTCATGAATACACGCGACAAACTGAGATGCACCACCATCAAGCAAGTCATCTCGGTTTACAGAAGTGATTACCACATGATTTAGTTTCATGCGGCGAACAGCTGACGCTAGTCGTGTCGGTTCCGTAGCGTCTAGTGGTTTGGGTTTTTTCTCAAAATCAATATCGCAGTAGGGACAAGCGCGTGTACAAGCTGGTCCCATAATCAAAAACGTGGCAGTCCCAGCATTGAAGCATTCACCAATATTCGGACAAGATGCTTCCTCACAAACTGTATTGAGGGCTAAATCCCGCAAAATTTCTTTGACGTTACCGATGCGCTCACGCCCAGGTGCTTTCACCCGCAACCAGTCTGGTTTTACAGTCACAATCCGCTTTTACCAATAAAGTTATACAAATTTAATCGTAGCAAGCAAAGCCTTTGATGAAGTGATCATATATAGATGTAATTCTGTCTTTTAGACCAGGTTGTGATATTCTAATTTTAGAATGCCATTTTTTTGGCGGGATGTAGCGCAGCTTGGTAGCGCACTTCGTTCGGGACGAAGGGGCCGCTGGTTCAAATCCAGTCATCCCGATTTGTACATTCGCAAATTATATGTCGCAATTCGCAAATTAAACCTCGTCCATCTTGAAAGCTGGAGTTTTGTCACGCATCAGACTATCCTAAGTTTTAGGAGTGGTGATTAAGGTTTGTACAAGAATGTTGAAGGTTGACTTGAGTCGTTGGGGTAGTAGTTCAATCGTTTGGGCTTGTGTACTAGCGGCTAAAATCTCAAAAATATTGCCATCCGCTAAATTGGATATATTCAATTTTTTATTATCAGTGCTGAAGCATTTATCTATCCATAGGTAATTTCTCACAAGAAGCTATTACAACTAAGCTAACAAAGAAACACCTAATTTTTATATACTTTCTTATATGGTAGATATCTATATTATTAACCTATTTGTGATTGGTCTACTTTTGCTGATGGTCACATTAGGGTCAGGTTGGATTTCTCGCTTACCTCTTTCCTTTGCCATTATTTATCTAGTAGTTGGGATTTTGCTAGGCCCTTATGGCTTAGGATTGATTCAATTACGTCGAGATGAAGTTTTCAACGCCGAATTGCTGAAGAGATTAACAGAGCTTGTAGTAATTATCTCTGTGTTTGGCTGCGGCTTAAAAATTGTTCGTCCTCTCAGGTTAGGGGTTTGGGATATTACGGCGCGATTAATTGGATTTCTGATGCCAATTTCAATTTTTGCCCTGGCTGCTGTGGGTAAATTGTTTTTAGGAATGAGTTGGGGAGAAGCAATTTTATTGGGAGCAATTCTCGCACCTACAGATCCAGTATTAGCATCAGAAGTACAACTAACTGATACTAACGATCAAGATGAGTTGCGCTTTGGCTTAACTTCTGAAGGTGGATTAAATGATGCTTTAGCTTTTCCCTTCGTTTATTTTGGCATTCATGCGCTAAAAGATGACAACTGGAGCGACTGGTTTCAGGAGTGGGTTTTGGTTGATTTAATTTGGGCGATCGCTGCTGGTATAGTTATGGGAGTTATTGTTGCCAAATCAATAGTTTGGATTGAACAAAGACTTGCCAAAGGCCGTCCTGCTAATGAGTTGATGGAAGACTTTGTTGCTATCAGCACAATTTTACTAAGTTATTCCTTAACAGAAATAGTTAATGGCTATGGGTTTCTTGCAGTATTTGTTGCTGGGTTAGTTGTCCAACGCAGTTACAGAAATCCTGAAAAACCACTGGCACAATTGGAATTTATTGAGCGAATTGAAAAGCTACTGGAAGTTGGAACAATTTTATTATTGGGTTCAATATTGTTATTTCAGCCGATGCTAAATTATGCTGGACAATCTTTGTTAGTAATAATTTTATTATTCTTCATCATTCGGCCTGTAGGAGTTTGGATTAGCACAATAGGTAAACGTTCTCTAGACTCACACCGCCGAACCTTGCATCCAGGAACTCGTTGGTTATTTGGATGGTTTGGGATTCGCGGTGTTGGCTCTTTATACTATCTCGCCTATGCTTTTGGTAATGGTTTAAAAGGTGAAGTAGCCGAACAAATTGCGTGGATAACTTACACTACTATTGTGGTTTCTGTGATTGTGCATGGAATTAGTGCAACTCCCTTAATGAAGTGGTATGAGCGCAATCTTGCTAATCAGAGAAATGCTAGTCCTCGCGCCACAATTGATGAATTTGAATAAACTAAAAATGTAGGGTGCGCTACGCTGCGATAACACATCCTACAATTTAATTTTCTTAACTATTTACCTGTTACCTTTCCAATAACTTCTTTCGCTTTTTCAGCTAAACTTTCTTGAGGATTTTGTGCTTCCTCAGCTTTTAAATTTCTTTCGTAAGCCTTCTCCATAGTGTTAAGGCTTTCTCCATCTTTTATTGCTTGCTCATAAGCTTCTTGTCGTTCTTCTTCTTGAACGCCAATACCTGGATCATATTCGTTAGCACGATTGATTTGTTCTTCGGAATTTGGTTTAAACTCTGGAGGTACTAACTTTAATTCTTCAAGAGTAGTTGCATAACTAGCTTGCTGAACGAAGATAAACGAACTTGACAAGCTGATGAAAACCATCAAGCCAACTACCAAAATGCTTGAACGTAACGCTTGTTTTAAAGTTAATAGAATTTTTTGCATGGAAAAACTCTCCTAATTTTTTCTTATGAGCCTTTGTTATGTATAAATAGATTCGATAACAAATACTCACAGGCATCGTAAATGTTTAGGTACAGTTATTCCTTCTACCGTAGGGTATATTAATTTTTATTGAAACAGAATTTAGGAGTCAGGAGTCAGAAAACAGATAAGAATTTTCTGCGATGGTTAATGAGCTTGCCATACTCCTTCGGAGAAGCAAGCTACGCGTAGCGTCTCGCAGAGAGCATCTTGATTCTAACTCCTGAATGCTGACTTCTAACTCCTGAATTCTAACTCCTGACTTCTGAATTCTTCTTCAACTATAACCAAGTGTGATTAATTTTAATTCCTCGGCTTTGCATTATATCTTCAAATAGATTTGTTGGTAGTGCTTCTTCTACAGGAAAAACCCCTGGTTTATTGAGTTTACCTTCTAGCAATAATTGGGCAATACTACCCGTGCCGCAACCAGAAGCGATCGCTGTATTTTCATGCAATACAGTAGAACAATAAACGGCTGTTTCACCATTTTTTTGCCCGGTAACTTCTGAACGAACTGCTACCCCAATCCCACTAAAATTATTGGTGACATCTGTCATCGAATGGCTGACATGAGACAGAAATTCAATCATGTAACGACGCTGCATTAACCATTTAGGAAAAATATGTGCCGCAATCCAAGTTAGATGATTGTAAAAATCTGGAATCGAGCCAAACTTGGTAATTACAGTTTTTACTGATGGGAAGGCGTTGGGTAGTGTAAAGGTTTCTGGCATATCAAACCAGTAAACTCCGCTGCGTTTGTATGGAGAGGGAAACTCAACTACTTCCCTTTCACTATAAGGCTTGACTATCTCCCATTTTCCATTTATCCAAGCCTCAAAAGGATACTGCAATCCCAGAAATGTTGTCCGCATCACTGTAATGCCAGCACCACCAGAACCAGAAACCAAATAACTTAAATGGATCTTTTCTGGCTTATCTAATTGTTCAACACCCTGACGTACCATGCTGTTAGAAATACCAGGAAAAATGCCAGTATTAATAATTGCCGTCACACCAGCAGCAGCAGCTTGTTCATGATAATTGATAGCCTTTCTGGTATAGGAACGATGATCGCTGACATCTATATAATTAACGCCTTGAGCAATACAGGTTTCGAGAACATTAGTATCTCGATAGTGAAATGGCCCGGCACAGTGGACGACTAAATTAGAGTTGGCGATCGCATCTCGCAGTTTGTCAACTTCTGCCAAGTCCAATACTAAAAACTGCACTTGCCCCCCCGAAGACAAGGCGACAGCCTTCCCAAACTCCGCAGAACGTCCAGTAATCGTAATTTTTGCCTGGGTGTGGGTAGCTAGATCGTGGGCAACACTACTACCAATCCGCCCCCGTCCTCCAAGAATTAAAACGCTGTCTGTCATTACTCCAGATTAGCAATACTAACCTTATTTCATCAGTTTTCTGTTGTGTTTGCCATCGGTTACAAGGATGACTTATGGCATTTAATAAAATTTCTGCTCTATCTAAATAGTTGTAAACAAGTTCGTAGTCAGGACTTCAGTCCTTATTTTTTAAGCACTAAAGTGCTTACTACAAACCTTCAAATGCGCCTCAATTTGTCTGACTACCGTTAGTGCCGAATAACTCACCCCAGCAGTGCCTTCGCCTGGGTGGGTGGAGTCACCAACTAACCACAAATGATCGATGGGTGTACGATTGGCAAACCCAAAGGGGCCAAAGGTGGGTATTCTTTGACCAATGCCCCCAACTATACCGCGATCGCGGCCTGTAAAATAGGCAAAGGTGCGGGGTGTTGCGGCTTCTACGTGAATAATAGTTTCTGGTTTGAGATAGAAGTATTGGGCAAGATGTGCGATCGCTTCTTGGGTATATTTTTGTTTGAGTTCTTCATAATTATCAGTCTGCCACCACGCTGTCGGATTGACAAAGGAAGAAGCGATAATTGTCGCTTTACCCTCCGGGGCGCGCCCGTCTCCAGGATGACTGACGGAAACAAACAGGGAATTATTCTCGCCAATTAGTCCATCAGCATCATACATAAATTGGAGGTGGGGTGGACATCCTAGCGGAATCGCACTGGCATCTACACCCAAATAAACCACAAATGCACCCGATGCTTGGGGTAGTTTTTCTACCCGTTTTTTATAACCAGATGGCGCTTGTTCTCCCAATAACTGCACCAAGTTTTGTACGGTGACGTTGCTAACTATATGGTCTGCTGCTTCTGTCCACACTTCGCCAGTTTTCTGATTTCTAATCACTACAGCATTGGCTTTGCCGTTTTCTACTTTGATTTCTTCTACTGTGTGGCGCATCAATAGTTTACCACCGTCTCTTTCTAAGGATTGTACGAGGCGATCGCTTAATACTTGCATACTACCTTGGAGGTGAAACAATCCTTGGGGCAGTTGGGATACACTCAACGCTGTAGCTGCATAAAGTAATGCTGTTTCCTCCGCACTGACTTGGGAATACAACTTCAGTTGCAAATCCAAAAATGTTCTCAGTCGTTGGTTATTTCCCAGTCCACATAACCGTAAAGCGTCTCCTACCGTAAATAATGTAAAGGGTACGGTAATTAATGTACTAAGACGCATTGCTTGCGTTAGCTGCCATAAATCCCATAAATTACGCGGTGGTAGCACCGGATTGCGTCCTTGAAATTCCCAACTGGCATTAAATAAAGTTGCCATCAATTGCCAAAATGGTTCGCTACCAGGAAACTGTTTTTGCCGTTCCTCTCGCCATTTTTCTTGGTCACGCCAAACATTAATTGGTGTATTTTCCCCAGGCAAATATACTGCACAAGCCGGATCACAAGGCGTTGCTTCTGGTAAATCGATTGACAATTCTGAGAAAATCCGGTGGTGAATTCCCCCTGATTCCAACCCCGCTACCTGAGTTGCTCCCACATCAAAGGTAAATCCTTGGCGTTTAAAGGTCGAAGCACAGCCTCCAGGAACAAGGGCTTGGTCTAGGATGATGACGCTGTAACCTCTATGAGCTAATAATGCCCCGGCAGTCAGTCCACCTATTCCTGCACCGATAACGACGACATGAGAGTTACTTTTGTCAAGAGAAATGCTGGACATTGATTAGTTTCTTTAAATTTCTTAATATTTTTACTTATAATTTTACCCCACCCTAACCCTCCCCTTAGAAAGGAGAGGGAACTAGATTCATTCCTGTTTCCCCCCTTTATAAGGGGGGATTAAGGGGGGTAATTCCGTAGCTCCTTTTAGGAGAGAGGTCAAAGTCTATTGCAGATGGATTACCCTAAACCGAGAAAAGTTGAAATTAACGGCAATAGATTGCTGCACTGTTCAACCAACTTTGTAGCACTGGGTAAACTAGCGATCGTTCCTTTTAAAATCTTTATAGCCGTTTTCGCCGTCTTCTGCACTGCACCTTCTTGGGGACTTTTCCCGGCTTCTGCTAAAGCTTTCACTTGTTCTAATGCCTCAGCTTTATCTTCTTGTGGTAAGTTTGTATCAGATGCGATCGCTGCTTGCAATTGCGTCAACAGTTCCTTAATTCCCGGTTTATCAAGTTCGGGAGATGCAGGTAACTCATTGATGGTATTTGTTACCGCACCACTGATTTCACCTAAATTAATTGTTCCGGTTGCATTAAAATCTCTGCCGACATTAATATTGCGGTTGGAATCATTGCTGTTAGTCATATTTTTATTCTCTACTTTGTTGTCAACTTGAACATTAATCTGCTTATTTGCTAATAATCTTACAATCTCTGTCATCTCTCCACTTTGTTGGCGATAGATAACTATCTGCTCATCTTTAGCTTGTAATTGTGCTTTATATCTTTCTTCTACAGCTTGCAATGCTAGTTGATAACTTTGCGTAAAATCGCTATGAATCTTTTCTTTATCAGCATCAACAGGTACGGCAACTTTAACGACTACTACCCCATCACCTTTATTTTCAATACTCTGTAGAGCTAATTCTGTGCCTTCATTTTTGTCTTGCACTGTTTGGAAGGCGTTAACAAAAGCTTTCCAGTCAATGCCATTGTGGAAAATGAAATCAACAGTATTTAAGACGTTTTCAAATAGCTTAGTAAATTCTCCTGGTTGAAAGTCGCCACTACTGGGACAGCGTTCGCGGTCATCAGTTCCAGGCTTGGGGTTTTCAAGAAGATAGATAAAGCGACAATCTACATTATCTAACTTAGTTGTACTTTCAATATTCCACGCTTCTATACAAGCACCAGTCATTTGAGCGCTGGTGAAGTTAGTACCTACAGCTTGAGCTAGAGTTAGGTTTGTCCGCTCTAAACAAGCGCCTTGGAAAGTGGCTTCTGTAATATCAGCATCTTTTAGGTTTGCTTCTTTTAAATCTGCACCGATGAGGTTTGCGCCTTTTAAGTTAGAACCAGCATAAGATTTTCCTCGACCATTGCCAGTTACTAATAAATTGAGAATAGCTTGGTTAGTCAATGTCGGGTAGTCTACTCTAGCAAAGTCAAGTTTTTTAGCTTCATAAAAACGAGTGCGTGTTAGGTTGGCCTTTCTAAAATCTGTATTTCTTAGAATTGCACCAGTAAAATCAGCATCAGTTAAATCAGCATTACGAAAACTTGTACCACCTGTTGCAGCAAAGGCAAGAGCAAATGAGCGAATCCAAGCATCTTTTTCATTTCCCGTTAGACTACGCCAGGCAACGTAAGCGTTAAATAATGTAAAGGCTCCGGCTCCAGTTACGGCTCCGGCTCCGGCTCCGGCTCCAGTTACGGCTCCAGTTACGGCTACGGCTACGGCTACGGCTACGGCGAAGGCTCCGGCTACAGTTACGGCTCCGGCTACGGCTCCGGCTACGGCGAAGGCTCCGGCGAAGGCTCCGGCGAAGGCGAAGGCTCCGGCTACGGCGAAAGCGAAGGCGAAGGCTACGGCGAAGACTCCGGCTACGGCTACGGCGAAGGCGAAGGTTACGTCTCCGGCTACGGCGAAGACTCCGGCTCCGGCTACGGCGAAGGCTACGGCGAAGACTCCGGCTACGGCGAAGACTCCGGCTACGGCGAAGGCTCCGGCTACGAAACCTGCTGTTAAGCTCTTACGAATGGTAATAATACAAAAAATCAGTATCACAATTAGGCAAACTATCGCCGCAATGAAAACTACAGTCTTTTTGGTGTCCGTGGTAAACAAATATGCTACCAATGCACCAACAAAGAGTGAGAAAAACCCTGATAGTCCCGACAGCAGCAATGATACTGTGAGCAATCCAATAGTCCAACGCTTTTGTAGTCCAGCTTTAGCACCTGTGAAATCAGCATCTTTAAGAATCGCGTTGGTGAAATTTGCTCCTTTAATATCCGCCTTGCTAAAGTTAACCCCAGTCAGGTTTTGACCTTTAAAAGAGCGACCTTGCAGATTTTGACCGGAGTAGTATGGCGGCATAATCGCGTCAGCAAGAGATTTTTACTAAGATTTTATACAAGTTTGCTGGGCAATATTCCGTATTTTGGCAAAATAAAGAAAATACAAAAATTTTGGATGCAACACGCGGTATGAGAGCATAACTGTGCATCCTTACCTTTGAACGCTGAAGTTATCATCAGCAATATTGAGGTTGATGTCACCATATTTAAGCTGTAGTTATCAATATTGCAACTGTAGCGGTCTAAGTTGTAACGGGAGTGGTTCCCGAACTTATGGGAGCGGTCTAACTCGTGACGGGAGTGGTTCCCGAACTTATGGGAGTGGTATCTCTCACGACGGGACTCAATACGGTTCGGATAAGACTTGATCCCCCCAACCCCCCTTAAAAAGGGCTAAAAACGGCTCTATTTCCCCCTTTTTAAGGGGAGCCAGCGCGATCTTAGGGGTTTCCCCCATGAGCGACTGGCGTGGACTAAGGGGGATCATTAAGGATTGTGCATCTTAACCGAAAAGTATTGACATATCACCTTGACAGGGCTAGGCTGAGGGGCTGGGAAAGTAAGAGAATTACTAAGCACTAACTTTTTTTAAAATCAGGAAACTTCAAGAAACGCTAAAATCAAGTCAGCCTTTGTATTGTAGCGGTTGTGTCCCACATCACTCAGAGTGCGGTTCACTGCATAAATCCTGATTGTCAACGTCCTTATCCTCAACCTTGGGGAAACAAATTTTGTAACAGCTGTGGCGCACCGCTCCAGCTGTTAGACCGCTATGTGCCACTTCAGCCATTGGGTTCGGGAGGATTTGCTCAAATCTACACGGTTTGGGATGAAAAAACTCAAACAGAGAAAGTGCTGAAAGTATTGGTAGAAGTTTCACCAAAGGCACTAGAATTATTTACCCAAGAGGCGGCGGTTTTATGCAGCTTACAGCATCCGGGTGTCCCCATAGTTGAGGCTGATGGATATTTTCATATAAATTTGTTCAGTCCCAAACCGCACCAACTGCCTTGTTTGATAATGGAAAAAATCAACGGGCGGACTTTAGAGGAAATATTAAAAAAGTATCCGCAAGGATGTCCAGAAGATTTGGTTTTAAACTGGTTCGCCCAAGCTATACAGATTTTACAGGAATTACACAAACGTCAGATTATTCACCGGGACATCAAACCTTCTAATTTAATGCTGGGCATTTCTTCGCCAATTGTACCCCCGGTTGAAGGGGAAATAAAGGGCGATCGCTTGGTACTAATTGATTTTGGCGGAGCAAAACAATTCAGCGCCTCAAAGCTACGTTCTCAATCTAGTTCCACCCGGTTATTTTCTTCTGGCTACAGCCCACCAGAACAAGTGATTGGAGGTATTGTTGCGCCAAATGCCGATTTTTATGCCCTTGGTCGAACGATGATTGAACTACTAACAGGTAAGTATCCGTTAGAGTTGGAAGATCAGCAGACTGGGAAGTTGCGCTGGCGAACTACGATCAATGTCAACCCACAATTAGCAGATTTACTAGATGAGATGGTGCAGGAAGATGTGCGATCGCGTCCGGCAAATGCAGTTATGATTCAAAAACGTTTGGCGAAGATTTCTCAACCATTACCGTCGCCAGGGTTGTTTTCTCAACTGCGGGACAAGGTTAAGCAAGTTTCAACGCAAACGTTCCACAACTTTACACTGCTAAAGTTAGCCATTGAACAAGCTTTAGCTAACTTTAGCCAAGCTGTAAACAAAACCATTATTTTCATTGCCAAGGCAATTATCAAAATTATCCAAGCTTGTTTGGCGACAATTTGGGCGATCATACTGACCAGTATCGGCGCTTGTTTTGGGGCGATCGCTGGTTTTATTTTGGCCTATCGCACAAGCTTAGGGCGTCGGGTTGTGGAACTTATTTTAAATCAGCTAAACGAATTAGTGCCAAATACTCAACTTGTCTTCGGGGCAGATATTTTGGTGTTTGTCGCCGCAGGTTGGGGAACCGCTTGGGGACTAACAGTATCAGGATGTTTTGGTCAACGGCGGCGGTTTTTAGTAGCGTCGCTGATGGGGATGATTAGCTATAGCTTCGGCTGGTTGATTTTGCAATTAATCACACCAAAAGGTAGTGGCGAGGGCTTAGTGGCAGTGATTTTAGTTGCAGTTTCCCTACTCACTTTGAGTTTAGGACTTCGCAGCCATCATATAGTCTATGCTGTGTTCGCTGCCTTTGGTAGTGCGATCGGCTATGCAGTTTTGATTCTTTTAAGGTTAGCACCTCCGATCTTGCAATTTTCTAGTCAACCAGCCTGGTCAGAGTTACAGTTACCTCTGATTTTTTTTGGTTCTGTGGGCTTTTTTATCAGCTTCTGGCTAGGAGTCAGTTACTACCTAATTGTCCCTGGATTACGTCTTTTGGGGTGGCGATGAAAGAGGAAGGAGGGATTCCTATATTTAGGACTTGCGTAAGTCCTGCTATTTTAGCTGTTAGATACAAATAATTGGGGATTAACTATGGAACCTATTTCTATGATTATTGCTGCTTTGGGTGCTGGTGCGATCGCAGCTACTAAAGATACCGCAGGAACAGCAGTTAAAGATGCCTATTATATTACTGATATTTTCTCACCAATGACCGACAAATACGAACAGCGACAGACTTATTCATCGTGAATTTAGATGAAGTGCTGGCATCATGAGCGATCGCTCTTGCTCTATTTTACCAAATGCGATCAGCGATCGCGTTGATCGAGGAAAAGTGCGATTGGTATACTGAGAACAACTTTTAGAAAGGGCGATCGCATCATGACGACACGCGAACTCTTATTCGAGGAACTAGCAAACACGTCCGATGAACTCTTGCTACCAGTGCTGCAATTTTTGCAATTTCTCAAAGCGCATCCGATTCAATCTGCTGAACTTGAACTGGACACTTTGGAAACCATTATCAGTCTTCGGCAGGGATTAGCCGAGTTTGATCGCGGTGAAGGACTTCCCGCTACTCAAGCCTTAGAGGAACTGCGTCATCGACTCCAGATTCCCCCTCGCCCATGACTTATCAGGTTTTACTTCAGCCAACTGGGTTTCAAGACATAGAAAACATTTACCGTTGGATGTGTGACAACCTAGATGCTGAAACTGCTAATCAATGGTATTACGACCTGCAAGATGAGATTGCCTCCCTGCAACTGTTTCCCAAACGATGCTTAATAGCGCCCGAAGCACAAGCGATTGGGCGAGAAACTCGTCAACTCTTCGTCGGTAAACGTAGACAATATCGAGTATTGTTTGTGGTTGAGGAGGATGTTGTAGCTATTATTCATGTCCGCCACAGTCGTCAAGCGCCTATTGAACCTGATGCACAGTAGGCGATCGCGCCTTACAAAAGTCAAGAGTCAAAAAAAGTGATACTCTTTCAGAGTCACTCCGTGAACGCATTTTGGGGAAGTTTTCCTAAATTGAGAATTGCTGATATTGGGATAAATCCCTCCTGTCCTCTGCCTTTATTGTTAATCCAATACCTAAAAACAAGATCCCCCTAGTCGTATTTTCATCGAGCTAGGGGGATCAGATAAGTAGTAGTCTATAAGAGGTTCGGTATAGTTGCTTACGATTCGATTGTATAGCCTATATTTTAGTTTGAATAGTATTATTATCAGAGTTTATAGTATTTTTACAGCTTCTTAATCAATGCTTCATACCTATTGTTCGTTAGGGAAGGCGTATATGTAAGTATGACAGTAGGCAATGTAAATCACTTGTCATCCTTGTAAATATCTCTAAAAAATATGAAACTTAAGATTGTTGCTACCGTCGCCTTGTTAGCTTGTTTCGGGTTTGCAGAGCAGACCCTTGCATTAAATCAGCAAGATTTGGATCAGTTGAAGGCAACAAGTGCCTGTCCCCGGTGCGATTTGAGTAGTGCTGACCTAACTCAAGTGAATCTAACTGGAGCAAATTTACGAGGGGCTAACTTAAGCGGTGTTACATTATCTGAAGCTAATCTCACGAATGCCGATCTGACTGGTGCAAATCTAGAAGGTGCAATTCTGAATTCGGCAAATCTTAGTGGCGCTTCCTTAACAGGTGCAAATTTAAAATCAGCATCCTTAGAAAATGCCGATCTGTCTTATGCTGGTTTCATCAGCGCCAATTTGGAAGCAGCAAACTTAAAAAATGCCAAGTTACAGTTTACTAATTTTCGAGGAGCTAACTTCCGATTAACAACTCTGGCTAATGGTGTCGTCACATCGGACAAACCCTATGGCTGGTCATTAGAGCGTGTAAATACCAGAGAATGTAACGAGTTCAAACCTGAAAACACCTCAGGCACAACCTGCTACACAAAATAAACTGGGGCATGGGGCATTTTAAACCCTTTGCACCTACAACTTCTTGAAATACCTGGCGATCGCGAAGAGCCTGAAACCCAGCTTTTCATAGGTACAACGTGCCGGGGCATGGCCAGGATCGCCTCCGGTTTCGACCATAGCAACGGACATCCCAGCAACTTTCATCCAATCTAGAGCGAATTCCGTGAGAGCGATGCCAATGCCTCGACGTTGATAGTCTGGATCGACGGCGATCATGTATATTTCTCCTAAGCTGCTCTCCGAGTGGAGTTTCACGGCTACAAAGCCCACGGTTGAACCAGAGTCGATCGCAATCCACACCTTTGTGTCCGTTGCCACACAGACCTCCTCGACAGCCTTTTGCTGACTTATACGCCAATCGGGATAGAATTCCCGGTACACGTCAAAGTCCATTGCTTTCTGAATCGAATCAAAGACTGGAGTCCATGCCCGAAGGGAAAGACAAATAATGGCATCAAGTTGACGAGGGTCGTATGGTTCAATTTGCATTTCGGTAGAGCAAGTTAAAGTCAAAGTTTATTACTATACCATAAAATAGTTTTGCAAGAGGTCTATTAATTCTTCCTCTGCTTCTTCTCAACTATCCTTGTCTAGCAAAAGCATTTTCTTTGTTAACAGTTCTTTATCATGGGAAAAAAGCCTGTAGATTAATTGAATCGATGCTTACCCGTATTAAAGACTTAGCAACAAAACTAGCGCCACGCTTAATTGAAATTCGCCGCCACATCCACTCTCACCCAGAACTCAGCGGTCAGGAGTACCAAACAGCAGCCTTCGTGGCTGGTGTTCTATCTTCGAGTGGTCTGCATGTGCAAGAAGGAGTTGGCAAAACAGGTGTCATTGGAGAACTGCAAGGTACTAACCAAAATGACCGTTTATTAGCAATTCGCACCGATATGGATGCCTTGCCAATTCAAGAACGCACCGATTTGGAGTATGCCTCTCGTGCAGAGGGTATTATGCACGCTTGCGGTCACGATGTCCACGCCACAGTCGGGTTAGGAACAGCGATGATACTGTCCCAAGTGGCAGATGAGTTGGGTGGTAAAGTGCGGTTTTTATTTCAGCCAGCCGAGGAAATTGCCCAAGGAGCAAACTGGATGGTGAAAGATGGGGCAATGGAAAGCGTCTCGGCTTTATTAGGGGTTCATGTTTTCCCTTCTATACCCGCAGGTTCCATAGGCGTGCGTTACGGGGCATTGACAGCCGCCGCTGATGATTTAGAGATTCTGATTATGGGAGAATCTGGGCATGGGGCACGTCCCCATGAGGCGATTGATGCGATTTGGATTGCTTCTCAAGTGATTACCGGACTGCAACAGGCTATCAGCCGGACGCAGAATCCCTTGCGTCCTGTAGTCCTGAGCATAGGGAAGATTAATGGTGGCAGAGCGCCGAATATAATAGCTGATAAAGTGCAGTTATTGGGAACTGTGCGATCGCTCCATCCCGAAACTCGTGCCCATCTTCCGAAGTGGATTGAAAATATTGTAGCTAATATCTGCTGTACTTACGGGGCAAGCTATCAAGTCAATTATCGCCAAGGCGTACCCAGTGTCCAAAATGATTATGCCCTGACGCAATTATTGCAATCAGCCGCAGAAGAAGCTTGGAGTAGCGATCGCGTTCAAGTATTACCCGAACCTTCCCTTGGTGCTGAAGATTTTTCTATCTATTTGGAACACGCCCCTGGTTCCATGTTTCGCTTGGGTGTAGGCTACAAGGAAAGACTTATTAACCACCCATTACATCATCCCCAATTTGAAGTCGATGAATCTGCTATTATCACCGGGGTTGTGACTATGGCTTATGCCGCTTATAAATATTGTCAATCACCCCAGAGCTAATAACAATTCAAAATTGTTCGCGTGGTCACTGAGCAGTTCGGCAAGCTAACTGTACCACCTTGCCAAACTGCTTAATATGTACAATCTTTCGTTAATGTAAACATATTATAAATAAAATTTATATATATTAAAAAAATAATATTATTTAAAGGTGGTAACACCATTTTATGAGATATCTACCATAATTAATTGATATTAACTAAATTAAAGTAGATATTAAATAAAAGGGCAGTAAAGGAGTGGCAACAAAGCGTCAGAAAAATGTGTGGAGTAGCGAGATTAATGACATCATTCGGGGTGCTTGTGGAGGTTTTTTATTTGGCATCCCCTTGCTGTACACAATGGAGGTTTGGTGGATTGGCTCATTGGTAAAACCACAACTGATGATCATGGCGATCGCATTGATGTTTATTGTGGTTTGGTTGCTCAATCAGACAGAAGGCTTTCGGAAACGCAAATATAGCGGATTAGCTTATCAAGCCGCAATAGATACTGTAGAAGCGATCGCAATCGGACTAGTTTGCTCTGCCTTTGTGCTGCTACTATTGCGAGAGTTGACGCCAGAAACTTCCTTAAAGGAATCTTTAGGAAAAATCATTTTTGAAAGTGTACCCTTTGCTCTTGGTGTAGCATTAGCTAACCAGCTTTTGGGAGATACTAGAAACAATAATACAGATGAACAAGCAACCGATCAGGAAAACAACACAACCAAGAACAAAGGGAATGAATTACACGCCACCTTCGCCGATGTCGGTGGAACCCTAATTGGTGCAACCATAATTGCATTTAACATCGCTCCAACGGATGAAATTCCCATGTTAGCAGCCGCAGCCTCGCCACCTTGGCAGTTGGCAATGATCGCCACATCTTTGCTAATTTCTTATGGCATTGTATTTCAGGCAGGCTTTTCTGACCAGCAAAAGCGCAAACAGCAAAAGGGAATTTTCCAACAACCATTGAGTGAAACTATTGTGTCCTATCTAGTGTCACTGCTAGCAGGCGCTTTTATGCTGTGGTTCTTTCAAAAGTTAACTTTTAGTGACCCTTGGACAATGTGGTTAGATCACACATTGATACTAGGATTACCTGCAACTATTGGTGGTGCAGCCGGAAGATTAGCAATATGACTAAAACAGAACAATCACGCTCCATTGCTGAGTGGGTAACATTCAGCATCGCCTCCCTCATCTTGGCATTCATTGTTAGTCTAGTTAGCTACACTTGGATAAACGAAAAAAATCAACCTCCCATTCTTTCTGTCACTAAAAAAGAAACTATTCGGGAAATTGATGGACAGTTTTATGTTCCCTTTGAAGTCGTAAACACCGGAGGAGACACAGCTGAGTCAGTTCAGATTATGGCTGAGTTGTTGATTAACGGCAAAGTTGCAGAATCAGGAGAGCAACAAATCGACTTTTTATCTAGTGGCGAAAGTGAAGAAGGCGCATTTATATTCAGCCAGAATCCACGGCAAGGTGAGTTAAATCTGCGTGTTGGTAGCTATAAATTGCCATAGTAAAGAATATATCTGTTTAGTGGGGACGCACAGCTAGTTGTACGCTCCCACCGCGTCTTGTATTGAGGCTGTATCACTCATTACTAGTTACCAACAACGCCCAAAAATTATAATTGCTGACGCGCAGTAGTTTAAGCTTGAACTTTAGCTTTTGACCAAACGCCGTTTTCATCTTCCTCATATTGCTGATGAACAGACTCCCAGGCGGATTGTTCAGCCGTAAACTCGTCACTTCTCTCATTTAATACAACGTTATAGCGCTCAATGAATGTATTTTGAGCTTCTTGAGAAAGATGAGCACGAACCTCAGGAGACAAATCTTCTGGACTGTTGCACTGTCCTGAACAAGAACGAGCCAGAGTTTTTTCAATTGTGTGAATTTCTTCGGCACCAGCACTTTCGAGCAGTAATTGAAATTCGCCAGTGCGATCGCTTGGAACTTCTATCATTGTTAAAAACTCGCCAGCTTGTAAGCGGGTTTGGTAGATAGTCGCTTTATCTTCTGGCATCCCCAAAGTAGTCAGAACCGACACTAAACCTGCACCTGCACTACCTGCGATCGCACCACTGGCAGCCCCCAGCAGCACTGCACCTATGGGTCCTGCTGCCACAATTGAGCCGACAAAAGGAATAAACAGTAAGCCTACACCCGTAAGCAAGCTGAGGAAGGAACCAAACAAGGAACCAAAAATCGCCCCTGTTCTCAAACCTCCCAAAATCACATCCTTTTTAGTAATAAAGCCAGCGATTCTCGTTTCCGACTGAAAGTTTCTGCCCATGACCGAAATATGATCTTTAGGCACACCCCTATCTAGCAAACGTCGAATCACATCATCAATTTGCTTCTGTTCTTTGAATACAGCAGATATAGTACGTTCTGCTTTATATACTTCTGGCACTTAAATACCCCTTGGACTATGTTGTTTAGGTAGATGCAGGCAAATTAATTCTTTTACGCCAATTGAGGCAGGAATCAATCCTCCCTCAACTGGTTTCACAGACTGCTGTCTTCAAATCAGACGTTATCAAACAGAATTCAGGAGTCAGAATTCATTCTGAATTCTGTACTAGTGGCGGATAGCGTAGCGGTAGCGGGTCTGAATCCCCCACTGATAGCAAGTCCGCGTGCGTCTTGATTCTGACTCCTGTTAGCGATAGCGGGGCGATTAGCCCATTCTGACTTCTGACTTCTTTTTCAAAAGTTACACACCTACAGGTGTCTTAGCCTCTGATGCTGGCTTTCTACCATCTGGGTCTAATGCTTCCCCTTCAATAAACGAACGTAGCATCCAAGCTATCTGCTCATGCTCTTCTAACAGTCCAGTTAAAAAGTCAGCAGTTCCTTGATCGTGGAATTCTTCACCAGACTTATCTACATGGTCTCTTAAATTACGAATAACCTGCTCGTGATCATCCACTAGATTAGCTACCATGCCCGTTGCTGTAGGAACATTACCAGCTTGTTCTTTGAGGGTAGCAATCTTGAGAAATCCTTCCATTGTGCCAATTGGGAAACCGCCCAAAGTACGAACCCGCTCTGCCAAGGCATCAATGTTTAGAGTTAGCTTTTGGTAGTGTTCTTCCCAAAGCTGGTGTAAAGAGCGGAACTGAGGACCGACGACATCCCAGTGATACTTTTTGGTTTTCACCAACAGTAGATAGGCATCTGCCAAATCTTGATTTAACAGATTAATCACACCTTGACGCTGTTCTTCCGTCAAACCAATGTTTATCGCACGCATTGTTTTCCATCCATAAGCAAACTTATTTACTAACTTCTCAAATTTCCAACATCATCCACATCAACCAAAGGAAATATTGTAAGTTTAAAATATTTATTACATTCGTGATTATACCTAAGCCTTAATAGGTAGTATCAAACCAATAATCTACTAATTAGCGAACTTTATTGATTTTTTTCAGATCCAACCATAAAGGGTATTACTGAATCTAGGGATGAAATTTTATCTATTGAAATGCAAAACTCCTAATCCTCTCTGCATCTGGGCGTCCCTGCGTGAGATAAATCATCACGCAACTATGCTACGCCTACTAATTAGTAATGGGTCATCAGTGAGAGGTTAAGATAATTGCACATTTGTCAAGAGGGTGCAGGAAAAGGCGATAAATCTAGCTTTGAGACTGGCTTTCGGAGGTATTTAACCACACCTAAGTCTTGATTCTCTGGGGAAGCGAAGTACAAAATCT
>NZ_JBGTFY010000405.1:0-4432 GCF_041747015.1 Nostoc sp. | reverse complement strand
TCGCGCCTTGGAAGCTTCCACCCGGCAGACTTTACGTCAGTATCAAATTATTTGGTTACTGGCACAAGGTAAGAAAACCGAGGAAGTCACGGCAATAACAGGTTACAGCAGAACATGGATTTATGCTTTAGTCAAAAGGTACTGGCGTATTGGGAGTGGAAGGATTAGGCGACTTTCGGCACCAAAATAAAGGAGCCAAACCGCTGATTGATGATGAAGAGCAAGCACAGCTATGGCAAGTCTTACAAGAAAAAGCCCCCGATGGAGGACTATGGAACGGTCGTAAAGTCGCACTTCGGCTAACTTGCTTGACTGGGCGACAAATTAGCCGACAGAGAGGATGGGAAATATTGCGCCAGATGACTTTTAGGCGGTTTTTTCGGGATGAATCCTTCACCCCGAAAGAAACCGCGTTAAGAGTTCCAAGACCATCCCACACCCAAAGTGACGAAACAGAGCAAATTGCCTGGAAAAAAAACTAGCAACCGAAGTCACAGAACTTCAAACCACCTACCCCGAAGCAGAAATTCAATTGTGGTGTGAGGACGAACATCGGTTGGGACTAAAGCCCATTTTAAGACGAGTTTATGTACCAGAAGGAGAAACTCCCATTGCCAACGTCAACTGGCGATATCAATGGCTATGGCTGTATGCCTTTGTTCATCCTCAAAGCGGAGAAACTTATTGGTGGATTCTACCCTATGTCAATACAGAACTTTTTAACAAAGTCTTAGCGGATTTTGCGGCTCAATTTCAGTTAGGTGCTAACAAGCATATTCTCTTAGCTGTGGACAGAGCGGGATGGCACATTAGTCGAGAAGTCAAGATTCTTCCAGGGCTGCATTTGACATTTTTGCCTCCCTATTCACGTCAAGTCTAACGGGGGGAAGCTTTTATTTTTACCATAATCGCTAAAAGACTTATACAGCAATAGCTGTATTGCTGTTTATTGTTTCTACGAAGTAGGTGAGTCTAACTTTTCACGTAGTATATCAAGTGGGTAGAGATTTAGCATTTGGTCAAACGAACGTCTTGTACCATCGGGTGTGAAGACATAAAGCTTATCGTCATCACCTTTTGTACTTGCCACAATCAATCCTTGTTTTCTGGCTAAGTTGAACCACTCATTAAAGCTTGTCCACTCACCTTTTTTAACATACTTCTCATTGGGCTTCCAACCATCTTTTATTGCTGCATTAAGCCAACCTCCGGGTCGTTCAATATTGCCAGTAGCCATCGCCTCTTTTAAAGCTTGGATAGCACTTGAAACAAATTCAACAGAAGTTGACTTAATTGTTTTAGTTAACGTTGTATTAAGTTTAATTCCTAGAGAATCAAGCTCTGACTTAATTTTGTCACCAACCTCTGACCGCTCTGTTCTTTTTTTGTCTAAAGAAGTTACCTTGTTATCAGGGGATGGTTCAGAAGTAAGTAAAGCTTCCCTTTGTTCACGGCATTCATCTAGCTTTGCTCTAAGTTTTAAGTTTTCAGAATTGAGTGATTCTATCTGTTGTTTGAGTCCAGGAACTTGCATGGCTATTCCTTGAGTAACCTCAATATGTTCCCGTAACCCCTTGATCTCTAATTCCTGCTTTTTAATACGTTCCTTGAAAGTCGTAATAATAGCTATCTTTGAATCAACGGAAGCCCCTTGCTTTTGTACAAGTCCCTTAAGGGGAGATTGCTGCTTTCTTAACTGGTCAATGCGCTGCTTGATTGCATCATATTTGTAAAGGTAGGCAACCGATACTCCGGCAGCAACAGCAACTGTATGAAAGTTAATCTTCTTGCCTTCTTTAACCATTTGAGAAATGGCTTTGTCTGTTCGCTCCAGAGCATCGTTTTTCTTCTGCTCTGCGGCACTTCTTAGACCATCAGGATTCCCCACTCTAGGCATTATCAGACTCCAAGGATGAAATGATGTTTTCGAGATTAGTCTTAATTTTGTCGTTCATCTCGACTTGCCGTTGCCAGTTATTAGCCTTAGCTTTCTCAATAATCTGCTCCGTTTGCTCTAACTGCTCTTTATGCTGGTTTAGAAACTCAGGAGTTGTGCGGAAATCGCCACAAGTTAAACAAGCATAGGCGTGTGGGCAGTCACCTTTGATAATTGGACGGGCGCAAGAGCCATTAGGAAGCGCCTGAGCGTGAACATTACGTTTAAACCATTGCAGGTCAGATGTTTCAAGTTCGGGATCCTCAGCACTTAAAACTTGACCGGAAATATTTACGGTTCTGCCTTGATAATTGGCGATCTCCTTTTTCAAGGTTGAGTCAAATAGATGAGCATAGGTAGCAGTCATGTTTGGTGACTCATGCCCTAAATAGCGCTGAATAATATGCTGTGGTACGCCATTATTAATCATAGGAGTTCCAACACTGTGGCGGAATTGGTGGGCTGTAAGATCCCAAAGTTTTCCTGAATCTGTGCAGATATTGTTGGTGGTGATTAACCTTTTGAGGTAATCAGTAAAAGCACTTGGATTCATTGGTTTGTTTAGTGGCATAAAGTGCTTTGCCATGTTTCTGCCACTAACCAAATATTCAAAACCTGAATCCAAGTTATTCCTAATATAGTTTTGCTGTTCTTGAATTACTCCTGCAAGCTCTCTAGAAACAGTAATGGTGTGGTCTTTTTTCATCTTGAACTGATAATAATTAAGCCACCAATCGCCTGCTGAATCTTGCCTCAAACAGTCAAACTTCAGTCTACATAATTCACTTATACGCATCCCACACTCTTGAATAACTAATACCATTCGCATTACTGATTCAGGCAAAGTTTCAATACGCTGATTTATCTGTTCTATAACTTCTTGTGGAATATACTTGGGTTGAGGCTTATTCAGTCGCGGATAGTCTTCTTTGTAAACAAGAACTTTATCGTTGATATCTGCCCAGCCGTTCTGGGCGCAAAGTGTGAAGAACGTATTTAGATCAACAAGGATATTTAATCTTGTTTTCTCTGCTAGTTTTTTTGTAACTAGATAAGTTAAAAACGTAATTATTATTGGACGATTAATATCTGAAGCTTGGCATCCCGGATAGCATTCTGCTATAAATTCTGAAAAATATTTTAGAGCATCTTTCTTTTTCTTACAGGTAGCCCAAGAAAGGATTGCAAAGGTATATTTCACATATTGCTTTGCAGCTTGGCGTAACCAGGGTTGAGAAATTGCTTTAAAGTTTATGTTAGGACAGTCTGATGGTCTTATATCTGCCCTTAATTTACGACCATTCCAGATATCTTTATCAAACTCTGATTGCTCCCTCGGCTGGACTGAAAGCTGAAGTATTTTTGCGGGTTTCATTAATTATTTATCCCGCTCTTGTAAATACTGCTGATAAGCTTTTTTGAGGTCTTCATCGGTTAAGTGTGTGTAGGTATTAATTGTGGTTTGAACGCTGGCATGACCTAGCCGTTTTTGCACGTGCGCCATATCCCAACCATCACGAATCAAGTCTGTGGCATGAGTGTGGCGAAATAGATGAGGACGGGCATCAACTCCTGTTTTCTTCTCTAATCGACTAAACAAGCTGGCTACTGTTGGGTAAGTTATTGGGCTGCCTATTTGACCATCCCAAATGTTGATAAACACATAGTCCGAATCAACATTCTCTGGATACTCATTAATCAAATAGTCTGAGTAGAGGGTCATCAATTCTTTAGAAACATGAACCACGCGAGAGCTATTAGACTTGGCTCTTGCACCGTTAGCATTGTTATCTCTGGGGATGATATGAATTTCATTACTACCGCCAGTATGAATATCCTCATGTCGCAGTCCTAGAGCCTCCCCAATTCGTACCCCTGACTCATGCAGCAAGCAGATTAGAAATTTGTCTCTTTGGCGCGAACACGCCTCAACTAATTGCTTAATTTGCTCTGTTGTCAACGTGCCTGGAAAAGTTTTTGGTTCTTTAAGTTTTAGGAGTCGAGTTCTAACTTCCTTGCCTTTATTGATGTGATGTAGGAATGGCTTATATTTTCTTCCAGGTTGAAATTGGTAGCGGTAAACATCAATGCCTTCCGTTTTACCTAGACGCTCTTGAAACTCATAGAAACCACAGACCGCCGCAAGTACGGCGTTGATTGTCTTTTCTGTGCGTTTAGACTCTTGAACTTGGATGGAGGTGACTTTTGGCTCTGGGCAACGCAGCCAATGAATGAAGTCTGCTAAGTTCTCTAAGGTGACTTCTACCCAGTTAAGATGTAGATTGTGTAAAAATTCCCAGTACAGCTTTAAATGCCCTGCATAGGCATGGATTGTATTGGGACTGCGTTCAAGACTATCTAGGTAGCGCAAGTAACTTTGGATGGGCGGGACTGGCAAATAATTGTCGTCCAGCACTAACCAGGTCACTTGTTCGCTGTCGGGAATGCGAACCTTTTGAACCTTCATCTTTTGTAGAATGTATTTACTTTGTTGAA
>NZ_JBGTFY010000404.1:0-19419 GCF_041747015.1 Nostoc sp. | reverse complement strand
TTATTTGAATCAGTATCACAGCTAGAAGAGTTGTTAATTAGATTGCTTAATGAAGGTGGTCTTATTATTAAATGGGAGCGAAAGATTAAAAATAAAGGTAATGCAGTATATTAAATTTAGCTGCGCAACAGCTTATCTGGTGACGATAGGGAAAAGCATCTTCTCCGTTTAATTTTTCTCCACAACATTTACAGGTTTGTGGGTGGTGATCTAAAACGCTTTCACATTCGGACACATCGTATAGAAACCGACTATGCCCCTTATGTCCTGGTTGTCCTCCTCGCTTTTTACCACTCTTGTTCTTTTCTTGACGCTTTTCGGCATTGAGTGGATCTAATGAGGGCGGAGATGATGAATTCTTTGAAGTGCGATTAATTTTTTCTAAAAGCTCTTGGTGCTGGGCTTTTAAGTCACTTAACTCTTTTTCCGATTGCTTGATGTGCTGCCCCATTTTCTCCACCAGTTGTTTGACAATGGCTGGAGTCTTTTCCCAATCTAGGTCGGAAATTTCGATTCCGTAGGCGAGGCAGTTTTCATTCATGCCTCTTAATCTACCATCTACCTGTACCTATTTTTCACAGTAGCAGCACAACTCCTATGAACGGTTACCTGACTCAACGTTAATGTCAACGGTAGAAAAACCTGCACCCAGCTTGCTGAAAATTGCCGATCGCAATTTAAATGCGATCGCACAACGGATGGTAAATAAACAACAGGGAATTCAGTTGATCGAAATTGACGGCACCAAAAAGTATGTTGCCTATGTGCCGTTGCGAGAAGCTAATTGGTCTGTAGCTTTGGTGATTCCGCGCCAAAATATTGAATCTCGACTGCAATTCCTCGATTTTATCGCCCTAATTCTGGGCGGACTCACAGTGACAATGATCACTGTTTTGTGGCGGGTGCAAGCGTTTGAACAGACTCAACTGAAAAAATCTAAAGCGGTGGCTGATACTGCAAACCTTGCTAAAAGCGAATTTTTAGCCAACATGAGCCATGAACTGCGAACGCCCTTGAATGGTATTTTGGGTTGCGCTCAAATTTTGCTGCGTTCCCAAGATTTGCCGGAGCAACAACAATATCATGTAAACATCATTGAACAGTGTGGCTCTCATCTGCTGACTTTAATCAATGACATTTTGGATCTTTCTAAAATTGAAGCGCGAAAACTGGAACTGCATCCTCATGATGTGCATTTCCCGTCTTTTTTACAGGGGATCGCGGAAATTTGTCAGATTCGGGCAGAACAAAAGGGCATTTTGTTTGTCTATGAACCCGCGATCAACTTGCCGAGTGGGGTTCATCTCGATGTCAAAAGATTACGTCAAGTTCTCTTGAATCTGCTGGGGAACGCCATCAAATTTACGGATGAGGGTAAAGTTACTTTCAAGGTTGAGGTAATCGATCAACTTCCAGCTGATGGGGAGACGGTGAAATATCGCATTCGCTTTAGTGTAGAAGATACAGGAATTGGGATAACTCCAAGCGAGTTGGACAAGATTTTTTTGCCATTTGAACAAGTAGGTGAGAAAAAGCGTCAGACCGAAGGGACAGGGCTGGGTTTAGCTATTACTCAGCAGTTAGTGCAGATGATGGATAGCGATATCCATGTTAAGAGTCAGATCGGTCAGGGTAGTACTTTCTGGTTTGAGATTGCAATCGCCGAAGCCAGCCAATGGGTGCAGTCTGCAATGGCGGCATCAAAGAGACAAATCATTGGCTTTGAAGGTAGCCCGCGGACTATTTTGATGGTGGACGATCGCTGGGAGAATCGCACAGTAATTACAAACTTACTGCAACCACTGGGTTTTAATGTGGTTGAAGCTATCAACGGTAGAGAAGGATTAGAAAAAGCGATCGCTCTTAAACCAGACCTGATGATTACAGATTTGTTCATGCCAGAAATGGATGGGTTTGAATTGATTCAACACCTGCGTCATACCCCAGATATCGCAGATGTCAAGATTATCGTCTCTTCCGCTAGTGTCTTTGAAACTGACCAACATCGCAGTCTGGAAGCAGGAGGTGACACCTTTTTGAACAAACCTGTACAAGTAGATGAATTACTGCATCAATTAAAGTTCAACTTAGGTTTGGCATGGATTTACCAGCAGTCTCAGTCTGAGGAACAAAGAATCAACTCTTCGGCGACAACAAGTGATAGCCCATCAGATAAATTGACTCCTTCTTCCCCCGATGTATTGCGAGAACTGCTGACCTTAGCCAGTAAAGGTAACTTCAATGCCATCCTCAAATTGGCCGATCAACTAGATGAAACAGACACAAACCTCGCTCTCTTTGCTAATCAATTGCGGCAACTAGCGAGGCAGTTTGACGAAGATTTAATCCTCAAATTCTTGACTCAATATGAGGTAAAAACATCATGAGCGCGACAATGGGCAACCAAAATAATTTCCAGAATTGTGATCCGGCTAGAGGAATTATTTTAGTCGTTGACGATCACCTTGCCAACTTAGAAGTTTTATCGAGCTTTTTGGATCAGTCTAACTTTGAAGTTTGGGCGACTCGTAGTGGTGAAAAAGCCATTCAAAAATTAGATGCCGATCATTTACCTGATTTAATTTTGCTTGATGTGATGATGCCGGGTATGGATGGGTTTGAAACTTGTAAACATCTAAAAAGCGATCCTCGTCTCCAGGATATTCCAATTATTTTTATGACTGCTCTTTCAGATACTGCTGATAAAGTTAAAGGATTGCAATTGGGAGCCGTAGATTACATTACCAAACCTTTTCAGTATGAAGAGGTCTTCGTGCGAATAGAGCAACAACTGAAGCTGAGAAATTTGACGAAAAGTTTGATTGCCAAAAACGCCGAATTACAACAGACTCAAACCCAACTCATCCAAGCAGAAAAGGTAGCAGCGTTAGGCCATCTGACCGCAGGAATTGCCCATGAGGTGAATAATCCGATCAATTTTATAGCTGGCAACCTAAATTTTTTAGAACAGTATGTTCAGGAGATTCTTGATTTACTCAAGCTATATCAAAAGTATCTGCCCGACCCACCTGTTGAAATTCAAAATGCTATTAAAACAAAAGATATCAGCTTTTTGTTAAATGATTTATCTAAAATTATTCAATCCATGCAAGTTGGTACAGATCGCGTTATAGAAATTGTGTCATCGTTGAATAACTTCTCTCGTCACAGAGAAGCAGGCAATAAACTGGCTAACCTGCATGAAGGTCTAGAAAGCACGCTACTCATTCTCGGTCATCGACTCAAAGCAAATGCTCATCGTCCGACAATCCAACTAATCAAAGAATATGGAGAATTGCCACCTATTGAGTGCTATCCAAGCGAAATCAATCAGGTATTTATGAATTTAATTTGCAATGCGATCGATGCAATTGAAGAAATCAAAAAAAATCAAGACTTTAAGAAAATTTCCAAATATCCTGGTGTGATTCGGATTCAAACCGAGTCAATTGGAGAACGAGTTATTCTCCGAATTGCCGACAATGGCTCAGGAATCAGTGAAGCAGACCGGACAAAAATATTCGATGCTTTCTACACCACAAAAACCATTGGTAAAGGAACAGGGCTAGGTTTATCTATTTCTTACCAGATTGTAGTTAATAATCATCGCGGCAAGCTAACTTGCCATTCAACACAAGGTGAGGGTACAGAGTTTGTGATTGAATTACCTATCCGATAAATGGCGTTGCATAGTTGCGGGATGATTTTTCTCACGCAGAGGCGCCCAGACGCAAAGAGGATAAGGAGTTTTAGATTTCAATACATCGCTCCTCTATACCAACGTTGCCCTGCAAGCCTCCTGTGTGTACCAGCAACAAGCGATCGCCTTTACAAAAAAATCCTTGCTGTAGTAAATCCATCACTCCGTAAAACATTTTGGCAGTATATACGTAATCAAGGGGTACGCCATGTTCCTCCCTAAACTGTTGGCTGAACAATAACAGATCGTCGTTCACCTTTGCATAGCCGCCGAAGTGGTAATCATACATCAATTCCCAGTCAGCCGGAGAGCTATATGGTGTAGGTAAACCAGAGGCGAGGTAATTTGTCAATAAACTTTCGATTTCTTGTACGATAAATGCTGCATTTTTTAGTACGGGAAAAGCGATCGCTCTTTGCTTTTGATTTAACGAAAGCGCAATACCAGCCAGTGTGGTAGCCGTACCGCAAGCCACGCATATATGATCAAATGCGTAGGCGTAGCCAGCCGTAGGCATCGCTTCTCTAACTATCTCCGTGCAACCGCGCACACCATTTAAATTACTACCGCCTTCAGGAATGATAAAAACCTCACCAAAACATTGTTCCAGATATTCTTGTAGCGCTGCTGTGTTGCGCTGTCGATACATTTTGCGGTTAATGTAAATAAGCTCCATACCCTGCTGTACAGCGAAATTCAACGTAGGATTCAGAGGTAGCCTTTCCTCTCCACGAATTACCCCAATGGTGCCAAATCCCAAAAGATTACCAGCTGCGGCGGTTGCATAGATGTGATTTGAATAAGCACCGCCAAAGGTGAGCAGCGTCCTAAAATTTTTCTCCTTGGCCTCTAAAAGGTTGTACTTCAGCTTAAACCACTTGTTGCCATTAACCCACGGGTGCATGAGATCGAGGCGCAGCACATACATATCAACATCAGCGTTACGGGCGATTTCGCTGTTGATTTTTTGTAAAGGAGGAGGAAGAAAAATTAACGACATACATAAATATTTTAACTTAGTATTTACATTTTCTCACCTTTATTATTGAAGATAAAAATAATGATAAACATTGAGTAATTCAATGGTAAATCAACCTAAATGAAGAATAAATCTTTCTG
This sequence comes from Nostoc sp., assembly GCF_041747015.1. Taxonomy (GTDB): domain Bacteria; phylum Cyanobacteriota; class Cyanobacteriia; order Cyanobacteriales; family Nostocaceae; genus Nostoc. The sequence continues at coordinate 14,600 of NZ_JBGTFY010000404.1, read as the reverse complement.
ATGATTAGCTTTAGAAATTAGCATTTTACTAATTGAGTATTTCAGGTAAATATAAGAAGCATAACGCTCGCTTCAAATAAGAATATTTTTGGAGAAAACAAATGGTTGCACTCACACAGCCCACTCAGGTTACTCCCAACCCAGGACGTTTGACGGTTCAAACTGTTGAAATTGCTCCTCAAACGACTGCTATTCGTTGTCTCGACTGGGATAGAGAACGTTTTGATATCGAGTTTGGTTTACGGAATGGAACGACTTATAATTCTTTCTTAATTCAGGGGGAAAAAGTTGCCTTAGCTGACACATCTCACCGCAAGTTTGAGCAGCTATATCTTGAGATACTAGTAGGATTAATTGATCCGACTAAAATAGATTACTTGATTATTAGCCACACAGAACCCGATCACAGTGGCTTAGTGAAAAATATTTTAGAATTAGCTCCCTCTATTACTGTTGTCGGTGCTAAAGTAGCTATTCAATTTCTAGAAAATATGGTTCACCAGCCTTTTAAATCAATGCAGGTGAAAAGTGGAGAGCTATTAGATTTAGGCGACGGACACAAATTAGAATTTATCTCTGCACCTAACTTACACTGGCCTGACACAATCTTGACTTATGACCAGAAAACTTCCACTCTCTACACCTGTGATGTGTTTGGGATGCACTATTGCGATGACCATACCTATGATGAAAATATTAGCTCAATAGAGGAGGATTTTAAATATTATTATGATTGTCTCATGGGGCCTAATGCCCGGTCTGTTTTGACGGCTTTAAAGCGGATTGAAAATTTAGAAATAGTCACAGTTGCCACAGGACATGGCCCTTTATTACAACACTATATTTCCGAATGGCTCGGACGGTATCAAAACTGGAGTTTAGAGCAAGCCAAAACAGAGACATTAGTGGCTCTATTTTATGTTGAAGATTACGGACATAGTGAGCATTTAGTCCGTACAATAGCACATGGATGCGCGAAAGCAGGCGTGGCAGTAGAATTAGTAGCTCTTAATAGTGTCGAGCCTCAAGAAGTTGGAGAATTAGTTGCACAAGCCTCTGGTTTAGTAATTGGAATGCCAGCCCAATCTTCGGTGATGGCTCAAGCTGCTTTAAGTACCATTTTAGCTGCTGTTCACAAGAAGCAGACAATTGCTTTATTAGAGTCGGGAGGGGGAGAAGATGAACCCATTTATCCTTTACGCAATAAGTTTCAAGAACTGGGATTAACTGAAGCTTTTCCGCCTATCTTAGTTAAGGAAATTCCCACCCAAACAACGGAACAACTTTGTGACGAAGCGGGGACAGATATGGGTCAATGGCTGAATCGCGATCGCACCATTAAACATATAAAATCCATCAATACCGAGCTCGAAAAAGCTCTAGGACGTATTACTACGGGATTGTATATTATCACTGCCAAAAAAGGAGAAATTCAGAGTGCAATGTTTGCTTCTTGGGTGACACAAGCCAGTCTTGAGCCTTTAGGAATAGCGATCGCAGTATCCAAAGATCGGGCAATTGAATCCTTGATGCACGTTGGCGATCGCTTCGTTTTAAACGTTTTAGAAGAAGGTAAATATCAAGGATTAATGAAACATTTTCTGAAGCGTTTTGCTCCTGGTGCAGACCGCTTTGCCGGAGTGAAAACATATCCAGCTAATAATGAATCACCCGTTTTAGCTGAAGCCCTAGCTTATATGGAATGTGAAATTACTAGCCGCATGGATTGTGGAGATCATTGGGTAATTTATAGCACAGTCCAAACTGGAAGAGTTGCCAAGCTAGATTCACTTACTGCCGCCCACCACCGCAAAATTGGTAATCATTACTAAATTTGTTATTGGGCATTGGGCATTGGTTATTCTCGTGGTCTTCCTCATCTTCCCAACAGACGCGATTCATCGCGTCTCTACTCCTAACTTCTACTCTCCACAACTATGTACAAATCTGCTGAAGATACCCCAATTACCATGTATGAAATCAATCGGGGGCGCGTCGTGCGAACCTTGGAATTTATCCAAGATATAATTGTGATTTGTTTGTGTATCGGTTTATTTAGCTTTATGGTGCTTCAGGTGAGAGATATGTTTCTCTCCTTACTTCCGCCTCTAGATTTTCATGCTGTTACTGCCGATATTCTCTTTTTACTTATTTTAGTTGAGCTATTCCGACTACTGATTATTTATCTACAAGAACATCGAGTATCTATTGGGGTAGCTGTTGAAGTCTCGATCGTTTCCGCCTTGCGAGAAGTAATTGTTAAAGGTGTTCTAGAAACTAATTGGAGTCAAATTTTAGCAACTTGTGCCTTTTTATTAGTCCTGGGAATACTACTATTCCTCCGAGTTTGGCTACCTCCTACTTTTGAAGGCATCGACCCAGAACAAGAAGTATCTAAACGCTATAGAAGCCGAGCCAAGTCTGAATTGACACAAACCAATAGTCATTAGGAACAAGCAGGGGAGGCAGAGGAAGAACTATTGATTGATCCATGCCCAATGCCCAATTAAGAGAGGTTATTATGTCTACTGCCACATTAACGCCTAACCATTCTAGAGATGTACAAGTTGCTGAAATTGGTAAAAATACTCTGATTTTACGATCGCGGACTTGGGACAGACTAAAATTTGAGGTTGAGTATTCCCGCCAAAAAGGAACTACAGCGAATTCTTATCTGATTCAAGCTGATAAAAAGGCTTTAATTGACCCTCCCGGCGAATCCTTTACCGAAATTTACCTTCAGCAACTAGCGCAACATCTAGACTTCACTACCTTAGATTACATTGTTCTCAGTCATGTCAACCCCAACCGCAGAGCAACTCTGCAAGTATTGCTCTCTCAAGTTCCTCAAATCACTCTAATTTGTTCTCGCCCCGCCGCCAATGCTCTAAAAACCGCCTTTCCCGAATTGAAATCATGTATTCATGCAGTGCGATCGGGGGATACTCTAGATTTAGGACAAGAACATCATCTATCATTTGTCACCGTACCAACCCCCCGTTGGGCTGATGGACTTTGTACTTATGATTCTGCAACCAAAATTCTCTACACAGACAAACTTTTCGGCGCTCATATTTGCGAAGATACTTTGTTTGATGAAGATTGGAAGGGATTAGATGCAGAACGTCGTTACTATTTTGAATGTCTCCATGCACCCCAAGCTAAACAAGTTGAAGTGGCCTTAGATAAATTGTCAGTTTTGGGAGCCAGATGTTATGCCCCAGCCCACGGTCCGATTGTCCGTTACAGCCTCAGTCGTTTTACCTATGATTACCATCAATGGTGCCAAGGGCAAAAATCTCAAGAATTGAGTGTCGCTCTGCTTTATGCTTCTGCCTATGGTAATACAGCAACTCTGGCCAATGCGATCGCTCAAAGTTTGATTCAAAATGGAGTTAATGTCGAGTCAATCAACTGTGAACTAGCAGATTCTGCCGAAATTAACCGCATTGTAGAAGCTTGCGATGGCTTGATTATCGGCTCACCCACTTTAGGCGGCCATGCACCAACTCAAATTCAAACGGCTTTAGGAATAGTCCTCTCGGTAGCTGCTAAAACTAAGTTAGCAGGGGTGTTTGGTTCCTACGGCTGGAGTGGAGAGGCAATTGATTTAATAGAAAGCAAGCTCAAAGATGCAAATTATCAATTAGGGTTTGAAACAATTCGGGTGCGTTTTAGCCCTACTCCTGAAATTCTCCAGCAGTGTCAAGAAGCAGGTGCTTCCTTCGCCCAAAACTTGAAGAAAATCAAAAAACTGCGGACTTCCCGCCAGGTTGTCACAGAAACCCATGTAGATCGTACCGAACAAGCTGTAGGGCGGATTATTGGTTCTCTGTGTGTTGTGACAACTCGTGATGAAGAAACTCACAAAGGGGTTTTAACTTCTTGGGTATCACAGGCAACTTTTAACCCGCCAGGAATTATGATTGCGATCGCTAACGAGCAAAATGCAGAGTTAATGCATCATCCTGGTGATAAATTTGTGCTGAATATTCTCAAAGAAGGAAGAAATGTGCGACGCTATTTTTCTCGTCATAGCACTTTAGGAGATAATCCCTTTGCAAATCTTGGCACACAAAATGCTTTTAATGGTTGTCTGATTCTGGATCAAGCATTAGCCTATTTAGAATGTACGGTGCAAAATCAGCTCGAATGTGGCGACAGATGGTTAATTTATGCCGTCATCGAACACGGAAAAGTTTTAGAAAATGATGGCATAACTGCGATCGAACATCGGAAATCTGGTAGCTATTGTTAACAGTATCAGTAGGTTAACCCAGATGTGCTAACCTACTGATTTAAACATTCTCATCCAGAATTGTTCCTTGTATATTGGCTCCTTCTAAATTTGCTCCGCTTAAGTTCGTCTGGCTCAAATCTGCTTGGGTGAGATTTGCTTGGGACAAGTCGGCTACAGTTAAGTCTGCGCCACTCAAATCCGCTCCATCTAAATTCGCACCCATCAAGTTTGCTTCTTGCAAATCCGCCTCACTCAAGTTGGTTTCAATCAGTTTGGCAACTGTCAAATCAGCATGACTCAAATTAGCTCCATCTAAAGCTGCTCCATCTAAGATAGCTCCATCCAAGATAGCTCCACCTAAGTTGCTACCACTGAGATTTGCATTGCTCAAATTAGCTCCATTTAAGTCTGCCTCAATCAAACTGGTGTGGGCTAAATTAGCGTGACTAAGATTAGCTCCATCTAAGATAGCTTTATTTAAAATTGCGCCACTGAGATCGGCTTGGCTTAAGTTTGCTTCGCTCAAGTTGACACCAGTAAAGTCTCTGACACCTGCGGCATAGTTTTTCAAGAGTTGATCTGCTTTCATATCTCTTTCGCGTTCATTGGTGCTTATCTAGTTTAGTTATCCTAAACTTTTGACGCTACTACCTACAGTTGTAAGTTACTTTCATCCTTGGGAGAGATGTTGAGGGATCTAAAAATTTAAGCATTTGTGCAGAGCGATCGCTATACTCAATTATAGTGTTCGTCTGGCAGAGGTTATGGCAAAACCAATTCGTATTCTTTTGCAGACTACGATTCCTACAACTAAAGATGACTGGAGCATTTTTCGTTTCTCGATGTTACAAGATTACTTAGCATCGATTAAAGATGAAGCGGGAAACTCCTTATTTGAAGTCAGGGGACGCGATTACGAGTCAGATGCAGTCGGTGGTGACTTAGTTTTAAGTAGTCTCGACAAATCAGATTTTGATCAACTTTGGCTATTTGGCTTAGAGGTAAGTAACGGTTTAACCGAAAAGGATATTGCTGGAATTAATGCTTTTCGGCAACGCGGTGGCGGTATTCTCACAACACGCGATCATCAGGATATGGGCTGTTCGATGTGCGGTTTAATTGATATTGGTGATGTCCACTATTTCAATACAAAAAACCCCGATCCTGATGAATCTCGGTGGAGCCTAGATGACTCATACACAACTTATATTTCCTGGCCAAACTATCATTCTGGAGCTAATGGCGATTATCAAAAAATTACCATTGTTGAACCCATCCACGAACTTTTAAAAAATCCCGATTCACCTTCGGGAAGTATCGAATTTTTCCCGACACATCCCCACGAAGGAGGTATTGGCGTGCCTCTGGATGATCATAATGCGCGGGTAATTGCCTTGGGTAAAAGTTTAGTTACAAGTCGTGACTTCAATCTTGTTGTAGCGATTGAGCATTACAAAGATAAGCAAGGGAATATACTAGGACGAGCAGTAGCTAACTCCAGTTTCCATCATCTAGTTGATTACAATTGGGACATTGAAAAAGGCTGTCCCTCTTTTGTAGATGAACCACCGGGGGATGGGATGAAAAAAGAGCCACGCGCTTTAGAAGATATCAAAACTTATGTGCGTAACGTCGCTTTTTGGCTAGCAAATTGATTTGAATACTGGACTTTAACAACAAGATTCCCGACTTATTACAGAAGTTGGGAATCTAAGAGGATGTTTTAAAAGTCGTCTTCTTGGTAGCAAATACTTTGAGATCCCCCTAAATCCCCCTTAAAGAAGGGGGACTTTGAGAGAGGTTCCCCCCTTGTTTAAGGGGGGTTCGGGGGGATCTAGAAGTGCCTAAAATCACAGCCAACCATTTTTCAAACATCCTCTAAGAAGATGTTTGAAAAGCTAATTTTTACGCCTTATTAAAAATGCTATTTCTTTTCAAACGAATAGCTAGGCTAAGAGTAGCTAAACCTAATAAAGCTGTTACTGATTGAGATGGTTCTGGAACCGACTTTGTATCCTGCACTAAAACACTAGAATAGGAAATAAGGGGGTTAGTATCAAGATATGAATAATAACCTCTAAAATAAGAATTTCTAAGACTTATCCCTTTGCCTTGTTGCCATTCGACTGTATAGTTTCCAGTGTCACCAGTCGGATCGTTTAACCAATTCAAAGACCATTCTAGAGGAGTGGAAGAAAGTGTAGATTCAAAGATTGCCATACCCGTAAAAGATGATATGGATGAATTTAACTCATCTCCACTTAGCTTAAAAGACCAATTCTTTTCTATAGGTACGCAAATTCCTTGAGGACAAACTTCACCATTACTCGAATCTAAATATTTCACAGAACCGAAATAGCTAATTGTTTCTGATCCCTGATAATAAAGAGAATCATTTAAGATTAAATTTCCCTGAAATTCTTGCGTGATTAAATTAATAGCGATCGCTTGATTAAATGTACTATCGGTTATAATGCCTAAGCTGAAAACAGCACCAACGCTTGCAACTACTAACTTGTTTAAGGTTTTCTTCGTCATGGTGTTTAGGTGTGCGTATGGTTTGTTACTTACAAATTAGTATACCCCAATAGTGCGATGCCTACGGCGGTAAACAACGCGACTTCTTGCACTGCTACGGTACAGCGTAAATAAAGTTAGGCAAACCTACACAAGCCACGTACACGCGCAGCGTTTCTTAGAGAACCGATACTAGATTGTTTTAATCTGTCGAAAGCGATCGCTCAATATTAGCCCAACAGGGTTAAGTTAAGAATCCTTTGATCGTCTATGTGTGCCCTATCTTGAAAAAGCCTGATCGGGAAACCTTAGATCAGACTTCATGATTTTGCATAAGTCCTGTAAAAGTTAAATTGAAACCTACAAGAGTACAGAGGTTCTAAATTTTCTTCACTATGATTTATGCAATGTTAATTAACGCTTAAAGTGCTTGTAGTTTCTTTGATAATTTCGTTTGTTTTAGAAGTAACTGAAAGATGCACAATATGCACTGAACAAGTAGCATTGTGAAGGACGTAGTTACTCACACTACCCAGAAATAGTTCCGTCAGCCCAGAACGACCCCGACGACCCATAACAATTAGGTCAGCGTCATAACTACGGGCTAAGTCACAAACAATGCGACCAGGATTACCAATATTTTGTGTAAATTCTGTAGTTACACCTGCTGTAGTCGCTTGGTTACAGAAAAATTGCAACATCTGTATACCTTTATTTTTAAAGGTTTCCCACTGTTGTTGGTATAACTCGAAGCTTTGGCTGCTCAATCCCGGATAGTAGTTAAAACTAGAAAAGGTAGGTACGTAAGGGCTGCCCTCTTCTTCTGGAGATAGGACGTGCACCAGCATTAAGCTAGCTTGTGTTAACTTTGCTAAATCCAAGGCTTGCTCAAAAACCTGTTGCCCTATTTGTGAGTGATCTAATGCAACTAGAATTTTTTTAAACATATATATCTCCGGTTTTATTGGTAATTGGTCTTTACGGTTTTGCGTTGCTAGATGCTGGATTGTCAATCATGACCAATCCCTCAACTATGTTTAGCAACTTTTGAAGTTTAAATTTTTTAACCGTTTTCGTCCCATATTTATGTTTATAGCAAAACAATTTGAGGCAGTACTGAAGAACCACAAATATTTATATTTTTGATTTTTGATGATTGAAGAATTCTGTTTCGATAAATTTGAATTGGAGCGCAGCGACGATATTTCGTTTTTAAAGGCAGCTTAAATTTTGATTAAAGGTCATTGTTTATACAGCGATCGCTATTTGTCTAGAGACGAAAACTCAGGTAGCAAACAAGGCTAATACCACGATAAACTTTGATAACCCGTAGTATTCACATTATAATACTGTACGGATAAGCAACGATTAAGTTTTCGCCAATCTAAGGTAGAGATGATGAAAGAAATAACACGCCGCAAATTTATCGCAACTGCCACCTTGGCGACAGGTTTTGCCCTGGCAGTGGAACCCATTTCTGCCGAAGTCATCACCACCGATGCCAAGAAGTTGGTAGCTGGTGCAGTAAAAATTCCTGTTAAAGATGGTGAAATTCCTGCCTACAGAGCAGTACCCGCAACTGGTAGCAACTTTCCAATTGTCCTAGTGCTACAGGAAATCTTTGGCGTACACGAGCATATTCAGGATGTTACTCGTCGCTTTGCCAAGTTGGGATACTTAGCGATCGCACCGGAATTATTTGTCCGTCAAGGCGATGTCTCAAAATTAAGCAGCATAGATGAAATTCGTCCAATTGTCGCCAAAGTCCCAGATGCCCAGGTGTTATCTGATCTCGATGCCACAGTAAATTGGGCAGTGAAATCAGCTAAGGGTAATGCCAACAAATTGGCGGTTACAGGCTTTTGTTGGGGCGGTCGCATTACCTGGTTGTACGCAGCACACAATCCCCAGGTGAAGGCTGGTGTGGCTTGGTACGGGCGACTCGTGGGCGATGCTACCGAACTTCAGCCCAAGTATCCTATTGATATTGCATCAAAACTGACAGTCCCCGTTCTCGGACTCTACGGCGGTAAGGATACAGGTATTCCCCTCGACACGGTAGAGCAGATGCGCGTAGGCTTAGCCCGTCGCAGACATCGCCTCAAGGAAAGCAGCAGCAAATCTGAAATCATCGTCTACCCTGATGCACCCCACGCCTTTTTTGCCGATTATCGCCCCTCCTACCGCGAGAGAGAAGCCAAGGAAGGTTGGAAACGTCTTTTGGCATGGTTTAAGGAGCAGGGTGTGTGAAGAGTGCTGAGTGCTGAGTTAAGAGTGCTGAGTTGAAAGACTATAGGTATTCAGCACTCGCAACTTAGGAACGCAAATTTAATAACGTGCAATTCTTATTTAACTTGGAATGGTGCGTTACGCTCCGCTATAGCGGTTCCCATTCAGATGAGGTACAACATTATATCGCAAGGTGTAGGGGCACGGCAGTGCCGTGCCCCTACGGGTGTACCTTACTAGGTCGGGAAACGCTATAACACACCCTACTTTTGCACTTTATTTAATCCAGATTCCTTAGCATTCACAATTCACAACTTACCACTCAGCCCTCGCAACTTAGCATTCACGACTCACAACTTACCACTCAGTACTCGCAACTCAGCATTCACGACTCACAACTTACCACTCAGCCCTCGCAACTTAGCATTCACAACTCACAACTTACCACTCAGCCCTCGCAACTCAGCATTCACAACTCACAACTTACCACTCAGCCCTCGCAACTCACTACATAGAAAAGCCTCCCATACCGGGAGGCTTTAAGGTTAGCAGAGACAACTTGTTGAACTACTGTGAAACTACAGCGATCGCTCCTCCTAACGCCGAGAAAATCGCGGAGACGGATGCTGTAGCAAACAGCCACCACGCTGCTGTAGCTGCGGCTTTGCGGGTTTCTTCTGCTTGCCGTTGTGCTTGGCGCTTCACATCTTCTAGGCGGCGTTGGGCTTCGTGCTGGATGCGTTCTGCACGTTGCAATACAGTATTGCGTGCCCGTTCAATTTGGTCGATGATCCGGTTGGCATCTTCCTCAGAGATGTCCTCACGAGAACTCATAATTGCCACTAGCGTATCTCGGTCGAAAGAAGACAGGCGATCGCGCAGGGCATCAAATCCCGCTTGGGGATCGTCAAAAAACGTGCGAACATCGCGCTTGATATTATCATAGTTAAGTTCTGGGCGATCCAAGGAGTTAAGATAGTTGCGAATGCGCCCGAAAACGCCGTCAATTGCATCTTGAATGCCCCGTTGGATGTTCCGCACTTGTTCTACAAATTGATCTCTTACGGATACCATGTTATCGGCAATCCGTGCCGCTTCTTCATCAGAAATATCTTCCCGAATTTTCAGCAGGGCGATGATCGTAGAACGGTCAAAATGCGAAAGGCGATCGCTAAAACTTTCCATGCCGACTCGTGGATCGTGCAACAATAATTGCAAGTCGCGCTTGATACCTTCTGGGTTGAGTTCTTCTTTGCCAGTTTGGCGCAGATACTCTTCCAGATAAGCTTTAAATGTTTCCGCTCTTTGCTGTGTTCGGGTAGCTAGGCGACGAGGCGCACGGACAAAGTTGCGAATCGAAGTTTGCGTGGAATCAATGATTTCGTTAACTTGTTCTTCACTCAAGTCTTTGCGTTGACTGAGCAACTTCACCAGTGTATCCCGGTCTAACTGCGACAACCGACGGCGTAGTGCTACGGCTCCCTCTTTGGGATTTTCAAACAATCGAGTCAAATCTCGCTGGATACCTTCAGGGTTCAATTCTTGTTTACCAGTATTCCGCAGATAATCTGTGATCGTGGTGGTAACGGAGTCGTATTGCTCTTTAGCTTTATCCACTACAGCTTGGGGTGTATGGCGGATATTATGCCATGAGTCCTCAGCAGAACTGATGATTTGATTAACTTGCTCTTCACTCAAATCTTGCCGCTGACTCAACAATTGTACCAAGGTATCACGGTCAAAGCGAGACAAGCGCGCTCGAATTGAGGCAATTCCAGCTTGGGGATCTTCTAGTAGCTTTTTGAACTCGGCGCGGATGGCATCAGGATTCAGTTCGGCTTTTCCTGTATTACGCAGATATGATTCTACATTCAACCACAGGGTTTCGGCTTGATATTGCGCCTGTTCTGCTAGTCCTTTGGATTCTACCAAAACGCGATCGCGCTGTTTTTCCAACTCATCCAGAATCGGTTCTACTTCATATAGCTGGACATCATTCCGTTGCAGCAATATCTCACGAATTTCCTGACGTTCCAGGTGAGCCAGTCGCAATGTCAGGGTTTCATCGTCTGCTTCTGAGTCTTGCAACAGTGGTTTGAAATTCTGCTCAATGGCTTCAGGTGTCAAATCTGCTTTCGGAGTAACGAGCAGATAACTTTCCACAGCACGTTGCAAGTCTTGGACTATCTCTCTTTCTTCGACAACTTTTACTGTGATTAGCACATCTTTACGGACAGCTTCTAGCTGGTCTGCAATGCGCTGAATTTGGTCTTGGGTAAGCATTCCCCGTTGTTGCAGAATATTGGCAAAATCGTTGCGGGATAGTCGTTCTAGTTCCCTGCGGACGATTCCTGAGTCAGCGGCTGGATCGTAGATGACATCACGAAATTCCTGAGCGATTTTTTCTGAGCTTAGTTGCCAAGCATAAGTGTTGTGCAGGTAGTTTTCGACATCAGCCCGAATTGGGCTATAAGGTTGTGATGGTGTTGGCAACCCTAGTTTATCTGCTTGTTGGGTGACTTTATCTTTGGCAGTGGTGAGGCTACCCAAGATTTTTTCTACATCCAAATCAGGCAAATCTGCGCGTCCCAAAACAATGCTGGTTAAGGCAGTTAGTCCTTGCTGGAGTGTACTTTGAATTACGCCTGGAGCCGCCTTTTGGTCGGCTTCTTTGGAACTACCCTTTTCTTTTACTAACTGATCCAGTTTGGCGTTGAGTTCATCTGTTTTGGTTTGTCCTGCTGGGAGTGATTTGAGGTACTCCATTAATTCACCCATCCGGTCTTCGGTGGGTGGTTGCTGACTTACCACTTGCTGCCAAACTTTATACAACGTATCAGCAATGCGGCTAACGTCTTTTTTGGAAAGGTCGGTGCGACTGCTGACTAACTCGATGAACTTTTGGCGGTCGATGTTGCGGATATCTGGAGTCCCGGCGATCGCTTTTAATTGTGGATCGTTGAGTAAATTTTCAAAATCACTCCGAATTTTCGAGACATCTAGCTCTGGAGGACGAATCTTTTCTAAGTAATCTTCAATGTTCTCCCGGATACTCGTAGGGTCGATAGCGTTTCCTAGTTCCCGACGGATAGCGGCGGCGGCGGCTTCAGCTGTCGCTACAACTTGGTTATTGACAGCTTTAGCGCCCAGTGCGGCGGTAGCTGTCCCCATAATCGCCTGAAACCCAGAGGTTGCTGTATTGACGACTGAGCCAATTAAGGAACCGACGGTGGTGGAACTTACCCAAACGAGGATCAAGAAGTAAGCACCCCAAATTACCAAGCCGAGAATTGCTCCCAATGCTGGATCTAAGATTACAAGGCTCAATTTTACCGCGAGGAAAGAAGCGATTAATAAGGCGATCGTCACAGTGACTAATGTCCAAATCCCCACTGCTGTCCCGATTTTGCGAATGCTGCCGCCCAAACTTCCGACTTCCCCAGTATCTGAATCCGAGTCAGATGAGTGCCCCAGGTAGGAAATACCAGCTGCGAGGGAGAGATTAGTTAGAACTAATTGAAAAGCAAAGGCTAGGATCACGCCGGAGATTAAAGCCACAAAAAAGCGCGGCCCGGAAGTGAGAACCGATGCCTGTGCTGGCGTGACGTTTGAGTTATCTACTGGAATCTGTGCTATCCACAATAGGGGTTTGTAGAGTCCCAGCATGATTTCCGTACTTTGGAACATTGTATTTCCTTTTTCTAAGTTTAAATTTGGGTTGGGGAATTAAGAATTTCTTGAGAAGCAACTCTTAGTATCTTATTAGTATTTATGTCTGTACCTATGGCAATACCTAACTCTGTTTAGCTCAGAATCCTGGAATTTGGCTATTTTAAGCATCTCTCCAAAGGCTGAAAACCGTATCCAGCGAAAGATATAACTTTTATTATCTCTCAGTGCAAATCTTAATCAAATCGCCACCTACTATTAATTAAGTACAGCTAATTTTTAATTTTTAATTGTTTCTTTGTAGCGATTAATTTCATTTAAATTATATTTCGATCACAAATACTTGACATTTATTTACATTTTTATTTTTGCTAACCCTCTCAAGGTGGATTTGTTTATAATAATACGTTTCTGATAATCGTCCAGAAGAAGTGCATCTAGTCTGTACCCACAGGCAGAAAGCAATCTAGTTATAAACAACTACACTAAACTTAACAAACAAATTGTTAAGGACAAAAAAATGGCTACTCAAGAAACTCGCCCTTCTACTGGTTTACCACCTGTTGCAGCCGAATACAATGGCGTAGATCGCAACGCATTTTTGTTTGGCTGGACTCCTCAATCCGAAATTTGGAATGGCCGCTTGGCAGCCATTGGATTCCTTGCCTATTTACTTTGGGATTTGGCTGGTTATAGCGTTGTTCGTGACGTACTACACATTGTTGGATATTAGCAATAGCTAAGGAATTAGGAGGAAGTCCTGTGTTGCAGGGTTTCCTCCTTGTAGCAAATAACGTTGATAAGTTTTAAACAAACTATTAATTAAAAACTCCTTTTATATATCCCAATACAGTTCAGTTAAGAAGAATAGTAGGTTGGATTGAGCGACAGCAAAACCCAACAAACCCTTGATAATGTTGGGTTTTGTTCCTCAACCCAACCTACGCCAGTTTTAGTTTTTAGCCTTAACCCAAGAGTATTGCAGTATAAGTTAGATTTTTATATGACTTTAGTTATACTCCTGTTGATTACCCTAAATGTTTAACTTGAGTATTTAGCTCATAAAGGATGAACTATAAACCATAAAATATCTTAATTGAATTCAGTCGCCAGCAGGAGGAGACTCAGCACAATATTTTTTATACTCATAAATAAGCCTTATAAATAACCTGGAAACAGAGTATGCCTCTTCATAAACTTGAACATTTTGACCCCAATTATCGAGAAACCTTTGGCAAAGACGACTTTAAATCTTTGGAGCTTTATACTGAGGCAGGAGAGAAAATTGGCTCAGTGGCTGATGTTTTAGTTGATGATGCTGGTCATTTCCGGTATTTAATTATTGATACAATTGTAGATTTTTTTGGTAAGAAAATATTATTACCAATTGGTTTGTCTCGGATCGATTATGCAGCAAAGCGCGTCTATGTTGATGGATTGAGCCGACAACAAGTAGAAAATTTAGTTGAGTATAAAGAAGACGGGATAATTGATAATGATTACGAAGAAAATGTACGTAGTGTCTTTCGTTCTCTAGCTAGCGACGTAAATTATGACCGCGATACATACAATTACCAAACAGAACCAGCTTTATACGGATTGAATGAGGAACATCATCAAACTTTTAGACTGTATGAAGAAAGATTAATTGCCAGCAAACACCGGATTAAAACCGGAGAAGTAACAGTTGGTAAGCACATTGAAACAGAAACTACACGCGTTACAGTACCTATTCAAAAAGAACGAGTTCTAATTGAGCGAATTGTGCCAACAGAAGCAGGAAAGGTTGTAGATCCCAGTGAACTTAAATTTCAAGAAGGGGAAGTAGCACGCATAGAAGTGTACGAAGAAACGCCTGAGATACGTAAAGAAGCGTTTATCCGGGAAGAAGTCAGGATAAAGAAAGTAGTAGAACAGGACACTGTGGAAGCACAAGACACCATTC